>DASYZW010000482.1:0-12543 GCA_035945915.1 Verrucomicrobiia bacterium
CCTCGCGTTAATCGGGCTGCTGCCGGTTTACGCTTTGTTGCGAGGCAAAGCCGGCAAGTGGTCGGCGCTGACATTTTCGAGCGCCGAAATTGCCCGGGCCGCGGGCACGCCAATGCGAACGGCGGCCGGAAGACTGCTGGCGTTCTTGCGCCTGCTCACAGCGGGCCTTGGGATTGTGGCGCTGGCCGGCCCGCGGCTGGCGGACTTTCACGTCGTCACCGAGACGCCGGGCATTGACATCATGCTCGTGCAGGATTTGTCGTGGTCCATGATGGCGGTGGACATGGGCCGGCCCGAGGAAAAACTGTCGCGTTTTGCCATCGCGTCGAAGGTGCTGCAGGATTTTATCGAGCAACGGCCGGACGACCGAATCGGTTTAATTGCCTTCTCCGGCAAGGCGTATCTCGTCAGCCCGCTGACGTTAAATCACGATTGGCTCATCCAAAACATCCAGCGATTGCACATCGGAATCATCAGCGACCTGGGCACAGCCATCGGAGACGCCGTCGCCGTGGCCGCCAAACGGCTCGAGGCTGTTCCTAACGGCAAGAGCCGGATCATGATCCTGCTGACGGACGGGGACAATAACCTGGGGAAAGTCAACCCGGTGGCGGGAGCGCAACTTGCCGCCGCGTTGGGAATAAAAATTTACACCATTGGAATCGGCATCGAACAGCCGTGCAACATGCCTGAATTTGATCCGCAGACAGGACAGTTTCGCCTCGATGCCCAGGGCAATCTCATTCCCTCGCTTCTGCTGCAGCCGGCGAACTATTCCGTGCTCGGCAAAATGGCCGCGTTGTCCGGCGGCCAATTTTACCGCGCCACCAACCAACGCCAGTTGCAAAGCATCTACGAGCAGATCAACCGGCTGGAAAAGACCCGGGTAACGCGCCGGCGTTTCGCCACCTACCAGCCGTTGTTTGAGTGGCCGTTGCTCGCGGCGCTGGGTTTACTGGCGCTGGAATTGACGCTGGCAAACACGAGATTCCGGAGGGTCCCATGACGAACCCGGCCAACTTCCATTTTGTTTCGCCGGGCTGGCTTTGGCTGGCAATCCTGGCGCCGGCAGCACTGGCGCTCCTGCATCGCCATGCCGCACAGGCGCGACGGGAAGCATTGGGGCGAATGGTTGCGCCGCATTTTGTCCGGCAACTCACGGCGTCCCACAGCCCCCTGCGGCGGCAGTTTAAAAACGGGCTGCTGTTGGCGGCATTTGCGCTGGGCGGCATCGCCCTGGCGCGCCCTCAATGGGGCCGGGTGCAGACCGCCGATAGCTGGATCGGCGAAGACGTCGTTTTTGTTTTGGACTGCTCTCGCAGCATGTTGTCCACCGACGCGCGTCCGGACCGGCTGGACTGCGCGAAATATGCGATCCTGAATTTTGTCCAGCGCTACGCGCGCGGTCGGGTCGGCCTGGTGGCATTTGCGGGCAGCGCCTTCACGGAGTCGCCTTTGACCTTTGACTATGATGCCTTTGATGAAACATTGTTGACGATGAGCGACAAAACCATTCCCGACCCGGGCACCGACATCGGGCTGGGGCTGAAGGAAGCTTTCCGGGACATGGATAAACACAGCCGGCGGAAACTGATTGTGTTGCTGACGGACGGTGAAGACCTCGAAAAGACCGGCGTTACCGCCGCGAAATCGCTGGCGACAAACGGCGTGGTCGTTTTTACGATCGGAGTGGGCACACCCGCGGGAAAGGAGATTCAATTTGTAAACGACGCCGGCCAAAAAGAATGGGTGCGCGACCCCGAGGGCAACCTCGTCCGCAGCCGCCTCGATGAACACACGCTTCGCCAGATTGCCGAATCCACCGGCGGCCAATATTATTCGCTCGGACCGACCGGGGACGGTCTGATGAAGGTTCGTTTTGCCGTTCAGGAATTGGACAGCACCGGGAATGCGCGAAGTTCGCAAGCCAACGGGGTGGATCATTTTCATGCGCCGATTGCGCTTGGATTGGCGCTGATTGTTGCCGAATCGTTGATCAGTACGCGAAGAAAACCAACCCCGGAAATCCGATGACCACCCTCGCCAAAATGAAACGGTCCCTGCTCGCCTGCCTGCTGGCATTGGCAGGCCCCGCGCATGCCGAAAATCAAACGAATTCCATTGCGCCGGCGCCGGCAGCGCAGCCAGTCACCGCTCGCGATTTCTACAATGCCGGGACTGAAATGCTCGCGGCAAAGCAGTTTGCCACCGCGGAACAAATGTTCCTTTCCGCGCTGGCGGAGCAGGATGCACAGGTTCAGCCTCCGGCACTTTACAATCTCGGGCACGCGCGTTTTGGCGATGGCCTGGCAGCGTTAAAGAAAGGGCCATCCGAACAATCCACCGGCGCGCAGGGAAACGAAGCGACGTCGGAGGCGGACGCCGCCATTCAAAGGGGCGAGGCGGCGCTGGCGGAAAATGACATGTCAAAAATGATCGCCTCCTATATCGAGGGGCTTGGCGCCCGCCACGACGTGCGCGCGGCCGAGGCGGCGCTTAAAGAGGCAATGGAAACGTACGGTGAGACGCTGCGCAAATGGCAGCGCGCAGACGATAATTTTAAGAGTGCCGCCGAATTGAATCCGGCCGACGCCAATGCCGCCAAAAACGCCCGGATCGTCGAGCAATATATTGCCCGCCTTGTGGACAGCCTGCGCCGGATGCAGCAACTCGCCGCCATGCTTGGGGGTCGCCACAAGCAACTGAACGATATGTTGCGCCTGATCGGGGGGCGCATTCCCAAACCCAACCTGCCGCCCGGGGCTCCCGGTGACAAGGACCAGGAGGACGGCTTGCAGCCTGAATCATTGCAAGGCATGAAGGAGGGCGCCACGCAAACGGGCGAGGCCATTGAGCCGCGCCTGTCACGGGACGAAGCGGCACAAATCCTGAATGGAATTCCGCTCGATACGGCGGAACGGCTGATGATGAATGAGCAGAAAACCGGCCATAACACACAAGGTTCCGGTCTTACCTGGTGACGATTTAAAATGCGCTTTGTCTATTGCCTGATTTCGATACTGGCCCTCCCGGGATTTGCGCCCTGGTCGCGGGCGCAAGTTTCGCCGCATGTATCCCCGGACCAGGCCGGCAGGTTGCAGGTTCCCCAACCCGTGGTGGATGTTTCTTCTCCGGTTGTCGCCACGGCGGCGTTTGATCCGCCGATTGTGCGAATCGGCCAGCGCGTTTTTTACCGGGTTGCACTCGAAGGAGCCGGGGAGTCCATCCAATGGCCCGGCACCATTTCAACGCCTCCGCAATTAAAGCTCGGACCCGTTGAACAGGGCCGATTGATGGAATTTTTAGGAAACAGTTTTCGTCCGCTCGCCTCGTTTCTTTATGAAGTCCATCCATCGGCGGTTGGGTTATACACTGTGCCTTCCTACGAAGTGATGGTTGACGGCAAACCCGTTCAAATTCCACAGGCAACCCTTGAGGTAAACACCTCGGCATCTCCCGAACCCGCGCGCCGCCTCATCCTGGATGTTTCAAATACCAATGTCTTTTTGGGTGAACCGTTTCGCGTTCGCGTGTTGCTGCCCGCGCTGCCCGGAAATCAAATTGAGGCCCTCCGGGAAGTGCAATTCAATGGCGACGGATTTATTAGCGACCTGTCTTCGGTAAGGCAGGCCGTGGAAATGGTCAATCTCAATGGCAGTCCCATTGCGGCGTATATTTATGAAATCACGCTAACGCCGATCCAGGCCGGGCCGTTGACGGTCTCCGCCCAGGCGTTTGCCGCGGGGCGTGAATTCTTCGGTCCCATTTCCATCACCGGGCATGTCACCATTTCAGGCGGGCCGACTCATTATCTTTTCCTGACTTCGGACGCTGATCAATTGAATGTGCGACCGCTTCCCACTGCCGGGCAACCGCGCAATTTCAACGGCTCGATCGGGACATTTACCCTCGGCGCGCCCCAGTTGTCTACCAATCAGATTCAAGTGGGCCAGCCCGTGCGCCTGACCGTGGCCGTCCGCGTCTCCGGCTCTTTGGATCGGCTGGCGCCGCCCACGCCGCCGACCGTCAGCGATTGGGAAATCATTCCAGATAATCCGCCCGATTTTTCCTTCACATTGATCCCGCTGACAGATGCCGTACGGCAAACCCCGGCGATCCCATTCAGTTATTTTGATCCAACGAACGGCAATTATGTGGACTCGACTATTCCGTCTTTGCCCGTCACCGTCACGTCAGAAGGGCTACCAACCGAATTACCGACGGCAACTGTCGATGTTGCGTCCGGCTCCTCGCTAAAGTTGAGCGAATTATCGTCATCGACCGGCGCGTCAATCGCCACCCTTGCAGCGCCGCAACTGCGCGCCACGCCAGTCTGCTTCCAATTTATTCCGCTATTGGCCATTCTTGGCCTTTGGCGCTGGGACCGCCACCGTCGGTTTTTGGAAGCGCATCCGGACATCGTCCGCAGGCGCCGCGCCCGCCGGCAATTGCGACGGGAAAAAAGCCGACTGCGTGACGCGGCCCGGCGCGGCGATGCCGCCGCGGTCATTCGCCACGCGGCCAATGCGTTGAAAATCGCCTCCGCGCCTCGTGACGCCGCGCATCCACAAGCCCTGGTTTGCTCCGAAGTATTGAATCACCTCGATGAGACGGACCGAAACGGCGCGGCCGGTGAAACCGTTCGCAGAATTTTCGCGGCGGCGGATACGCGCTTTGCCCTGGCGCCCCAACTTCAATCCAATTGGCCGGGTCTGCAGTCGGACGTGGACGCGGTTTTGCTTAAATTGGAGGAACAACTGTGAGAATGGCCGTTTCCATTTTTCTCTCGGTCCTGTTCCTATCACTCACGGGAACCAGGGGCGCAACGGGCAACGATCGCTTTGACGAGGGCGTTGCGGCGTATCGCGCGGGAAATTATCCGGAGGCTGCGGGGGCTTTTGAAAACGCAGCGAGCGTTCACCCGGCAGCCGGAACGCTCGTCAACCTGGGCCTGGCCGAATGGCAGCGCGGCCATGCCGGCCCGGCGATATTGGCCTGGGAGCGGGCACTTTGGATTGATCCATTTGACAAGAGCGCAGCCAACAATCTCGATTTTGCCCGGCAGGTGACCCAATTGGACGCGCCGCAACTGAGATGGTTTGAAACATTGTCAGGCTGGCTGCCGACTACGGCCTGGTTATGGCTCGCCGGAGCCAGTCTTTGGCTGGCCGCGGGCATGATGCTTCTACCGCCTGTTTTTCGACGACCAAAGGCGTCCTGGCACCAAACGATCGCGGCGTGCGGTCTTTGCCTCTTTTTGGTCAGTCTGCCCGCCAATTGGGGAGTCATCAGCCGCACGCACATTGGTTTTGTCCTGAAAGACAACGCGCCGCTGCTTTTGACCCCGACGCGCGATGGGGAAGAAATCTCAACCCTGACGTCCGGCGAACCGGCGCGCGAACTTCGGAGGCGTGGCAATTACTATTTGATTCGCACTGGATCCGAAACGGGCTGGATTGAACGCGCACAATTTGGCCTGGTGTCACAATAGCTGTTGCGGGTGTTCCCGGGCTGGCAGCCTGCCGGACTTTCATCTTCGATGTTTCTTTTCACGCATTTTGCGTGAAATTCACGCATTCGCCCTCTTGACATTGATAAAAATTTGTAGTTTCATTGGCGAACAAGCAAAATCCCGCCAGTGGCATCTGTCGTGCTTTTTGTAGCAGAACCCATGAATTCGATTGCGCCCCGTCGCCGTATCCCGGCATTCATAGACCGTTGGATGTCCGAACCGCAAGCCGGGCGGCGCAAACAAAACTCTATGGTCCCCAGGTTTATGCTGGAAAAAATCACTCGCAATCTAAGGTTGGCATTTATCTCGATCTGTTGTCTTCAATTTTTACGAGCGGAGGCCAGTGTCACTGTCAGTGTCCAACCGGGCGACCAAACTGTATCGGTGGGTGAACAAGTGGTCTTCGGCTCGAGTGTCACCACCACGGCGGGGGAAGTAATCACGGGTTTTCAATGGGCGATGGCGACCAACGCGCAAAGCCCGTTCAACGTGGTTGGCAACTCGGCAGCCCTGGTTCTGACGAATGTGCAAACGAGTAACGCTGGAATCTATATGGTCAGCGTCACTTACGGACTTATTGGCAACCAACAATCAGCATCGAGCAAGGCGGTAAGCCTGGCAGTGAATCTCCAACCGCAGGTCGCGGTCCAACCCGCAAGCCTGACCCTCCCGTTGGGAAGCAATGCCATTTTCAGCGTGACGGTTGGAGGGGCGCCGCCGCTGCATCTGCAATGGCGAAAAGACGGGTCAAAACTTTTGCCTAACAGCCGCGTGACGGGAACCACCGGCACGGCTCTCGAAATCCAGGATTTAGCCCTCGCCGATTCCGGTAATTATGACCTGGTCCTGACCAATTCTTACGGTTCAACGACCAGCCAGGTGGCGATGTTGCAGGTGTATGTGGATCCGCCGGTCTTCACCAGCCCGACCAACGCCGTTGGGAAACAAGGATATCCTTTTAATTTTACGATTTCAGCGACCGGCACCGCGCCGATTACATTCGGGGCGTCCGGGTTGCCCAATGGCCTGAACGTGGACTCCACAAACGGGACGATTTCCGGCATCCCGTCCGTAGCCGGCGTTTTTAGTGTTTTTCTTTTCGCGACGAATGCCGCGCAGACGACCGTCGGAAGTTTGCTCCTCACTTTAGCGAATGACATCCCCGGCATTACCAGCGCCACGAATGAGGCCGGCCAGCAAGGACAACCGTTCACCTACACGATTACGGCGACCAATGACGCCGCTTTCTTCAGCGCGGCACCCTTGCCGAATGGCCTGAACGTGGACACGAATAGCGGGGTCGTTTCCGGCGCGCCGCTGGTGAGCGGCACGTTTTTAATCTCGATCAGCGTGTCCAACGCCTATGGGTCCGACACGCAGACCCTGACGTTAACTCTCGCATCGGGCGCGCCAACGATCATCAGCCCGCTTGCGCAAAACGGGTCGCAAGGGCAATCGCTGAGTTATACCATCACAACTCACAACAATTCCGATTTGTTTAGCGCCGCGCCCCTGCCTGACGGCCTGAATCTGAACCCGAGCAGCGGCGTGATATCCGGGGCGCCGCTCGTCAGTGGAACGTTTCCCGTCCTGATTGGCGCGGTGAACCAGTTCGGTTCCGACAGCAAAATTCTCACGTTTAACATCGGCAGCGGAGTGCCGGTGATTACCAGTCCGCTGAATATCACCAATGGCGAGGAACAACCCAATTTCGATTATACGATTACCGCGAGCAACGCGCCTGCCTCATTTTGGGCTTCGAGCCTGCCGACAGGGCTGACGGTGAACACAAATACGGGTGAGATCACCGGCTCGCCGCTATACGCCGGCAACTACAGCATCCCGCTGTTTGCGGCGAATGTCTGGGGCGCGGGAACCGCCACCCTCCAGTTGACTATCACGAACATGACCATTACGAACCTGGTGATCACGAACGTCGTTTCGTCTTATTCGTCTCCCTATCTGCTGGACTTCAGATTCTCGCTGCTCGATGGCGCCGATCCGTTGACGAGTCACGCCGTTGTCGCATCTCCGGCTTTGATGTCCGTAAGCGCGTTTGAAAATGGCGCGCCAGTCAGTCCATCGGAAACCTCCATCCTCCTCCAGCAAGTCAACTCCCAGGACAGCCAATTGGCGAACCTGCTCCAGGGCTTTCTCGTTATGGATTTTACCGAAAGCGTCGCGCTCGGCAGCGCCGACACCAACGGAAACGGGATTCCAGACGTGGTGGACGCCGAAGTCGCCAGCGCCCAGGACTTTGTCAACGCGCAACCGGCGGGATCACAACTCGGTGTCTTTGAGTTTCATCGGGACGACGAAGCGCCGCAGGAAGTGCGGCCGTTAACAATGGATACAAATGGGCTCGATAATGCGATTGCCGGGATTTGGAACAATTATGTCCAGGGCTTTCCGGCCGGCTCTCGCGCATGGGACGCCTTGAGCGCGGCGATCACCGCCCTGGGACCGGCGGTGACCAACCAGACCCATTATATTCTGTTTATGTCGGACGGCCAGGATGACTCCAGCATCGCCACCATGAACAGCGTGATCTCGGCGGCAACCAACGCCAACGTGAGAATTTACACCGTTGGCTTTGGCAACGACGTGAACACCAACGCGCTCGAAACGCTTGCTGCTTCCACCCTGGGACAGTATCTCGCGCCCACAAACTTCGCCGATTTGGCCATTGCTTTCGCCCGTGTCGGGAAGGATCTCAGCAGCGAATATCGACTGCGCTGGGCCACCCTGAATCGCTCCACGACTTCATTCATGCCGACGTTTCAAATTACCTACCAGGGCGCGACCGCCGACTCGCCGCCCAACCCGGTTTACATCAGCGGCACAAATTTTGTAACGGTGACGAATGCCGGCGTCGTGATAACGAATGCGGTTTTCGTTTACACGACCAATTACATTATTCCGTATTACACGGCGCCGGCTTACGCGGGCAATGTTTTGGCCGGGTCGCTGGTTTTGGTTACGAACGCCTACGTGAATCCGCCGGAAATTACGTTGCAGGCTGCGTACGTGCCGCGCTATATCCGCCAACTGCATTTACATTATCGAGCCAACTGGCCGGTCACTGTAAGCCTGGACTCGACCAATCCGGATCAAATTATGTACGGGTGGACTTTGAACCAAACCAACGACGGCGCCGGCGGCACGTGGGCCTATTTGAGCGCTCCCAATCCAACCCTTTTGGCCGACAGCATCCCATTTGCTGATTTTGGCGATTTGTTAAGTTTTTCATTCCAGGGCGCCAATGCGGCCAGCAATGCGTTCAGCAGTTTTATCGTGGATAACACGATTTACACCAACACCGCGAACACGAATTTCTACGGGTTCATCCTGCAAGGCACCAACGCGTACACCGCGGTTTACGCCTTGCCGCCGCCGCATGGAACCCCGATCCCATGGTTAATCAGCTACGGTTTTACAAATAATTTTGCCGCCGATGAATTGCTCGACCCCAACGGAAACGGCCTCGCGGTTTGGCAGGACTATTTGGCCGGGTTGGATCCACTCGACCCGAATTCTATTTTCGCGGTTCACATTGCAGCGTCGCCGGGTGCGCCTCAAATCGTCTTCAGCACCGTCGTCGGCCGTAGTTATCGCATCGATTGGGCGACGACCATGAATGGCGATTGGACAGTCCTGCGCGATGGAATTGCCGGCACCGGCGGCACTGTGACGTTCACGGATGATCGCAATTTAAGCGGCGCCTCGACCATGTACTATCGCGTGGTCGTCGAAGCCCCATAACAGCAAAGCAGTTCAGGGCGCGACCATCAGCCGATAGAAACGCGCCGGCGACGTAAAACTGTCCGTGAAGGACAACATGCTATTCGTCGCAGTTGTCGGCGCCGTCAAGTTGAGCCACGAGGGCTGAAGGAGATTCGTTTCGTATTGAACCTGGTAAACCAGGCCGGGGGTCGTGCTCCAGGCCATATCAAACGCGCCACCCTTTTGAATGACGGACGTCAAAGCCGGGGACGCGATTGGAATGACGCTGACGTCATCGAAACCGAAATAGTTCGGCGGATTCGCCGCGCCGAATTCGAGCGTGTCGTTGCCGGCAGCGGCAACCAGGAACTGCAGGTTAGTCCACGAAAACACCGGGGGATTCGTGACACTATAAAAGTTGTTGCCGTTCCAGCTCGCTTCAAAAATCTGGCCCCCGCCGCTCACTGTATTGTCGAGCCAGAACGAAACCAAATAATCCCGGCCCGAAGTCGTCGCGAGGGTTTGTGAAATCGTTGCCACGTTTGTATCTCCCAGAAATGCGCCGTAATTGCCCGAATGAACAGCGCGGGGATAATCACCGGAATACACCACGGCGTTATAGTAGGTGACGCCAATTGCGGCCGGCAAAGTCGGTGTGCCCGCAAAGGTCCAGCCGCTAAAATCACCGGTTTCGAAACCCCCGTTTTGCACCAATGACCGCGTGACGCCGAGCGTAAAAGGGATGCGCTGCACGACATGGGAGGCGTTGTTGGAAACGAGCAAATCAGCAAGGTAATTTCCCGGGGGAAGATTGGTGGCCGTAGCGCTCAAGGTAACGGTCAACGCCGTTGACGCGCTGGGTAATAACGTTCCGCCGGCGGCCGTTGCCTGAAGCCAGGCGGACGTATTTATCAGCGACCATGTTAAAGAAGCGCCACTGGAATTCGTTAACTGGAACCCGGAGGAAGCAGCGATGAACGGCCCGCTCACGAGTTCAGTGACGTTGAATCCGAGCGGCGGTGAAATTCCGAGGGTGTCCGGCGGGCCAGCCAGGTCATTAATCAGGCTTTGTCCGGCGGGTGTGCCCCAACCGGTGCACAGGTCATAGCCGTTGGTTGCAAAATATTCAGCCGGGCTATTGGCGGACACATTACTGCCGTTGGTAATGTCGTGAAAATCGGCACTGTAATTTGTACTTTCGGCCAACGAGTAAAGCGCGGGATTGATAAACCCAAGGGGATTCCGACCGCCCTCGAGCGATTGCTGGTTCATCAGCGCCGCAAGGCCGGCCCAAAGCGGCGCGGCGCAGCTCGTGCCGCCAAAGCTCCCACTGTTTCCATTGCCGTAGTTCACAAAAATATTGTCGGCCGTGAAGGCCACGTCCGGCGTGTTGCGCGACACGGCGGAGCCGCCGTTGGACAACATGCTCACATTTGTCTGCCAGCCTGGGATGCCATAATACGAACTGACGCCGCCACTGCTGCCAACATAATTGCCATTTACCAGGCCCCAATTCCAAACTGTTTCGGAAGACCATGACCCGCCCGCGCCGGTGGTGCTCAGCGTGGTCCCACCCACCACCGTGATATAAGGGCAGCTTGAGGGAGCGTTCGCGAGATTTAGACTGTCCACGCCATTGACTGAATTCATTCCCGGTGTAAAGGCATCGCTGTCTCCCGAGGCTTGGAAAAAAGATTGGCCCTGGGCATCCATTTCCTGGAACAGAGCATCCGTCGTGGAACTCGGCCCGCCGCCCCATCCCCAGGAGCAACTAAACTGGCTGATTTGATTATGAAGGACCATCGCTTCCAGCAAATCGTTTTGGAATCCGCCAGGGATGGTCTCAAACACTACGATCTGCGAAAGCCCCGGCGCCATGGAAACTGCCATTTCAATGTCGAGAGACACTTCGGTGCTGCCGCTATTGGCGCTGGTGGACGTGGGCACGCCGTTAAAACCATCGATCAATACATTTTGCAACGGAACGGAGGGCAAACCTGCGGCGGCCTCGTAGTTGGAAATGTCGCCGCGAAAATAACCATCAAATTCAAGCAACCCGACGCTTTGACCGGCTCCGGTCAAAGTCGTTCCGGGCAGGTATGCGGCGCGGAAGTCGTTCCCCATATAAGTTGAAGTTGCCCCGGGACCTGAGCCGGAGCGAGGAGTCGCATCCGGCAGGGTTGGCTCCAAACTCATCGGACGCGGCAAAACGTAGTTGTCCAGGCCAGCGATATCCGCGATCGGGAGGTTGTTGGTAACGGACGGTTCAACGTCTGCGGCAAAGAAGTCGCGCTCTTCAGTAGGATGGCGGTACACCCGCAGTGTCAGATGGAAAGCGCGGTTGATATCTGCCACGGAACCGCTTACGTCTAATAACAGGCGATTGGCGTACGTGGACGTGATCGCGAGATGATTTTGCCGGGCAAAGGCCATGACAGTGTCGTAGTCGGCCCTGGTCGGCCCAAATTTCCCGGTGAATTCATCCGGGGTCAAATAATGGTGATATTGGGGGCTGGCCGGGTTGTAAAGTTGCTCAAGGAAATCACGAAGGGCCCCCGGGTTACGCAGCGGCAAGCCGATCGCCAGGTTGAGGCGATTGCCGGGCGGCAGAGTTGCCTTCGCAGTCATACCGCCAACGATGGCCGGCACGTGCCCGGGCAACGTTTTTAGACTTTCGGCAAATGCGCCAGTCGCCATGCAAAAGAAATACGACACTGCGAAAGAAATGAAAAAACGACTGGGTGTCATGGTTCTATCGAATTGAGGTTGTTCATGCCCGGGTTCTAAGACGACCAATATACACCGGATATTCGTTTGAGCCAAAGAAGAAGAAGATGGGCTGAAACACCGCCGGGTTTGTTGACATTTCAACGAATCGCGGCGATATGAAATTGCATTACGAAGGAGGGATGTACGCTAATGAATCCACGATGGTTCGTATTTACATAACACGTACCCTGAGAATGCGAAAATATTAGAAACGAAAAAATGCCAACTGCATTGATAGATTCCCACGGTATCGCAAACCGTTACAAAGACTCCCGGGGCAACTGGCACACGGTCGCGCACGCGACCCGGCGGGCGATCAAAAATGCCATGCAGGCATCGGCTGCCGGCACAAAAAGGGCGGGATTAAGAATCCTTCGGGCCGGCGATAAGTTGCGTCTCCGCGAGCCGGCTGTTTTAACCCTGGAAGACGGAACTGAAAACGCCTGCCCTCGCGAAACACCGCCGGACTTGCCCATCGGGTATCACACATTAACTACCCAAAACGGCAGCCGAACATTCCTCATCGTAAGCCCGCGGGA
>DASYZW010000483.1:0-5891 GCA_035945915.1 Verrucomicrobiia bacterium
GGCACCGATCCCACGATTACGAATTACATGTCCTATTTGCCGCATTGGCAGCGATTCGCCGACGCAGTGACCAAGGCTCTGCCGGGGGTCACATTCGCCGCGCCGGACACTGGCGGCAGCCCGTGGAATACCAACTTCGCGGATGACGAGAAAGGTTCCGGCATGGTTTCGCTCTTTACGACGCATGATTATTTTGGCGGCCATTGGGAGGGCCAAACATCGGACACCGCGGTGAGCAATATGTTGTCACCGAGTTGGGTGAATAAACTCTATCCGAAGGAACTCAGGGCGCAGTCCCAGGTGATCGCGGATGGCTACCCGTTCCGGTTAACGGAATTAAACGATTACCTGGGCGGCGTGACCAACGCGAGCGATGCGTTTGCTTCGGCATTATGGACGCTGGATGTCATGCATTGGTGGGCCGCTCATGGCGCCGCCGGCGTCAATTTTCACAATAATGAATGGCTTCTTACCGATACAGTGTATCTGGATCGAAGGACCCATAGCTTCAAAGCGCGGCCGAAGGGATATGGAATCAAGGCATTCGAGCTGGGCGGGCATGGGAGGGTCGAGCCGTTGACTTTGACGAACACAAATAATCTGAACCTGACGGCGTATGCGATTGCAGATGCGACCAATCTATTCGTTACGCTCATCAACAAAGAGTATGGCGCCGAGGGCCGTGAGGCGGTGGCGGACATTAAGCTGAACGGTTTTGGCTCGGGCGCGGCCGCCATCATGCCATTGACCGTTGCCGGCGGCGATGTCGAGGCAACCCAAGGCGTAAGCCTTGGTAGCGGATCCATTTCGAATGATGGGCCCTGCCAAGGGCATTGGACAACGTTGAACCGGATTACGAATGGCGACTGCGTTGTGACCGTCCCGGCCGCGTCTGCTGCCGTCGTACGATTAACCGTTGTGCCGCGCCGGTAGGGATGACTGCGCCAGGCCGTCCGCGCCGCGTGGAGCGTTGCAATCGCGCGTAGTCGGACGTCCAACATTCCACAAAGCGTCCAAAACGGATTCCGCGCGCGCTACGCGCCGTCCTTACGTGACAGTTTCCAATTGCATTTGTAAAGCAGCCACGCCAGCATGACTATAACAGCTTTTTCGGCATGATGAAGAGTATCCCATTTGTTGGCATTCTGGCCGCGCTATTGGCTTTGGCAGCCAATAGCGGCACAACGATCGTCCGGGCGGAGCCGGTTCACACTTTCGCCATCGGCACCAACGATTTTTTGCTGGACGGACAACGGTTCGAAATTCGTTGCGGCGAAATGCATGCCGCGCGGGTCCCGCGCGAGTATTGGCGCGATCGATTGCGCATGGCCAAGGCGATGGGGCTGAACACCGTTTGCGCTTACCTTTTCTGGAACCAGATTGAGCCACGGCCCGGAAAGTTTGATTGGAGTGGCCAGGCCGATGCCGCTGAATTTTGCCGCATCGCGCGGCAGGAGGGCTTGTGGGTGATATTGCGGCCCGGTCCTTATTCGTGCGCGGAATGGGAAGAAGGCGGATTGCCCTGGTGGCTGCTGAAAAATCCGAATCTCCGCTTGCGCACCAGCGATCCGGCCTTCCTGGAACCCGCAAAAGCTTACCTGCACCAGGTCGGCAAAGAACTTGGACCGCTCCAGATTACGCGTGGCGGCCCGATTCTCATGGTGCAGGTGGAAAACGAGTATGGTTCTTTCGGCAGTGACACCCATTACATGGGCGAACTCCGGCAGGCGCTCCGTGATTCCGGCTTTGACGTGCAGCTGTTCGAGTGCAACCCGGTGGCCGATTTGAAACACGGATATCGCCCGGACATTTTTCCCGTCGTGAATTTCGGCTCCAATCCCGGGCGAGCGTTTGCAGCTTTGCGGGAACTTTTGCCGCAAGGTCCGCTCATGTGCGGAGAATTTTATCCCGGCTGGTTTGATACCTGGGGCCAGCCCCACCATTATGGCGACACGCCGAAATATCTTGGCGATTTGAAATACATGCTTTCGCATGGCGAATCGTTCAGCATTTACATGGTGCACGGCGGAACGACGTTCGGCCTTTGGTCCGGCGCAGACCATCCCTTCAAACCGGACACGTCCAGTTATGATTATGACGCGCCGATCAGCGAGGCCGGCTGGCCCACGGAGAAATTTTACAAAACGCGCGAGCTCATTTCCCATTACTTATTGCCGGGCGAATCGTTGCCGGATGTTCCGCCGACCAACGCTGTGATATCCTTCGCGCCAGTCCCGGCCAGGGAGTGTGCTCCCATTTTTGATAATTTGCCGAAGGCTGTTGATGATCCCACGCCCGGAACGATGGAAGAGTATGACCAGGCTGAGGGTTGCATTGATTATCGAACGACACTGCCGTCCGGCGCGGCGGCGGCGTTGTCGGTGGGGAGCATCCATGATTTTGGATTTATCTTTCTCGATGGGCGGCAAATGGGGGTCATGGACCGGCGCTCGACCAATTTCGTCGTACAATTGCCGGACCACCAGGCGGGCGCGACGCTGGATATCCTGGTGGATGCCATGGGCCGCGTGAATTTTGGAAGGGAAATTGACGATCGCAAGGGGATACACGGACCGGTGAAATTGGGGGACGTCCAACTGACCGGCTGGAAGATTTATAATTTGCCGCTCGACCATAAAATGCTCGCGCATTTGAAATATGAGGATACGAAGCAGGCCGGCGGGTCTCCGGCCTTTTGGCGGGCAATCGTGAAAATCAAAAAGCCGGGCGATACCTTTCTCGATATGCGTTCCTGGGGCAAGGGAGTGGTTTGGGTGAACGGCCATTGCCTGGGCCGTTACTGGAACATTGGCCCGACGCAAACGATGTATGTTCCCGGTCCGTGGCTCAAGCACGGCAAGAACCAGATCGTTGTCCTGGATTTGAAAGGACCTGAAAATCCGGTCATTGGAAGCCTGGACCATGCAATCCTCGACGAACTGCATCTGGAAAAGGATTTTGCGGGGCGCTGACTTAAAACCGGCGGCTGTTGATGCGATTCGCAAGTATCCAATAACCATCCGCTTCCCCGCTCTTTACACGTTTACTCTCCCAGACAAATAAAAATGTGCGAAATCCTGCTTGCAGGCGCCGATGTGAGGGGGGAACAGGCCAACAGTCCCGCAGCCCGGCACGTTTTATTAATCTCCAATTCCATCCTTCCAGGCGGAGTTCAGCGGGTGAATGTGGAGTGATAGCAGGCTGGCAATGCCACCCTCGACTTTTACCGAAAGACCGTTTTCCGAAGGCAGGACAAATCGTGTCGAAGAAATCTCGCCTTGATTCACAAACGTCTCGATCGAGGCGCGATCGACTAAAATTTCCACCGTTTGGATTTTATCCTGGACAGTCACTGGACCTGTGCCGGACTCAATGGTGTGGGCAGTCAATATGACCGGGATGCCCCGGATGTTGAATGTCAACCTGGCTCCTTCTGAAATGCTAACTGCCGCCGTGATGTGAAACAACCTTCCCGAAGGCTCAAGCGGCAAAACTTCACCGGCCCTCAACACGCGATTCGTCCAGGTGTCCGCGTCCCGATGAAGAAGCGCAATTTCGCGGATGGGATTGCGAAATAATCGGAGGCCATGCGGGGTGTTTCGTAACGTTAATTCGCAGGGAAAGGACACTTGCTGGTTGAATGGCATGTCCGGGAAGGATGACCCTCGCATCCAGGCGGCCTGGATCCGCCGCCCGTCGCCTGTTTCCGTGTTAGCCCAGGTTTCTGTGGCATAGAAATTGGGGCCAATGTCACAAGGATACCGCTCTGTCTCCTCCTTGAATTCGACGCCGTCAAATGTGCCGATCGAGTAGTTGCCGTTGCCCTGGATCAATACCCATTTCTCATTGTTCGTCTTTCCGTCCACCGGCAATTCAAAAAAATCAGGACACTCATAGCTATCCTTAATCGGATGGTGCACATCCGTCCAACTCAGTAAATTCGAGGACGTGAAAATATGGTATTGATTATCACCCGAAAGCAGCATGACCCAGTGGTTTCCAGGCGCATACCAGAAAACCTTAGGATCGCGCTCCGGGTGAACTAATACTGGATTTTTATCGTAGAATTTCCACGCGCGCCCGTGATCGAGGCTGTAAGCAATGCATTGGCTGCGATTGTCCCAACGCGGAAAGAATGCGACCATCGGCGGCGTTGTATTGTTGGGAGACAAGCCCGAGGTATCGTTGTAGTCCACCACGCAAGTTCCTGATTGAATCCCGCTGCCCGGGCTTTCCTCCCATATGGCCGGCTCCAGCTCCGTCCAGTGGATTAAATCTCGGCTCACCGCATGAAGCCAGCATTTGGCCCATCTCTGGGCAAAAAGGTGATACTCACCGTCGTAATATATCAAGCCGTTAAGGTCATTGATCCATCCTTCTTGTTGCATGCCGGGATTGAGCCGGTCCATCCTCCATTGGCGCGCGGTGAAGTGAAATTGGGGGCGCAAAGACTCCTGGTAAAGCGGCCCCGTTACGATCGGCAACCGTTCCGGATTATCCGTTTGAATAATATGGTCCACATTGATGTGTCCCTGGGCGCCGGCGGCCTTGTCCACGATTTGCACTTGCGCCTTTTGGCCATGAAATTGCCTGACATCCCAGCTCGATGGCGCCAAACGATCGCTTCGCCAACCGGTCGCGCTTTTTACAATTTTGCCATGGATTATCAGGTTTATGCAGGTATCGCGCTCGTAGTCGCCGCCGCTAATTAGAAATGAGATATACTTTCGGGCAATCTTGAACTCCGGCGATGTGAGCGTCCCCGTCGGCCCATCGCCCTCCAATTCACTACTGGCTACTTTATGGTCGCGAGCGTTTTCAATTCCCAATTTTGCGAGAAGGCCATCCGATGCCGGTCCCGGGTTGAATGCCGTTCCCGTCGTTTCCCAATTGCCGTAGTTTGTTTTGCCGAAGTGCCCTATCTCCAAATCTTCCGCGCAACTCCTGGCCGGGAAACCTGAATAAAGCGTTAAAGCCAAAAGGCCCGGAATAAAAGCGGCCTGAGGGAATTTTTTCACTATCGATAGAGTGAACATAGTGTCAGATTTGGACTTTATTTTTTGCCAGACGGGCACAACGCATGATAAAGAATCGCGGCCCGGCCACTAGTGAAACTTCAGAAAATTGCCGGTGCAAGGTATGAAAAACATGAAGCGTTGGACAGGCTCGCCAATGATTTAGGTTGCGCAAACGGCGGCAGCATTCCAAATTCGAAACATGGCGTTGACACCATCCACGATGCTGCCGCTGGGCACGACAGCTCCGGATTTCGAGTTGCCTGACACAAACGGTGAGCTGGTTTCGCTCGCCGATTTCAAAGGCGCGCCGGCGCTCGTGATATTGTTCATCTGCAACCATTGCCCGTATGTGAAACATATACGTTCCGGCCTCGCCCAATTCGGCCGGGATTATGCCTCAAAAGGGGTCGCCATTGTCGCCATCAATTCCAACGACGTTGAGAATTATCCCGACGACAGCCCGGCAAAAATGAAGGAGGAGGTGAGGGCCGCCGGATATCCTTTCTCGTATCTGTATGACGAAACGCAGGCGGTGGCAAAGGCGTATCGCGCCGCCTGTACGCCGGATATCTATCTGTTTGATAAAAACCGAAAGCTGGTTTATCGAGGCCAGTTTGACGACAGCCGTCCCGGCAATAACGCGCCCGTATCCGGTAAAGACCTGCGCGCCGCCCTGGACGCCGTCCTGGCCGGCCAGCCGGTTTCCACGACCCAGAAGGCGAGCATGGGCTGCAACATCAAATGGAAATCCGGAAACGAACCGGATTATTTTTGACGTTGGACTTCATTTCTGTTCATGACAGAGCTGCCGCGACGCCGGCGCCCTGCCTGAATTGACCCTCAAAACAGGCGGAATCTTTCAACATGCCCGGC
>DASYZW010000484.1:0-3379 GCA_035945915.1 Verrucomicrobiia bacterium
CCTTGCTGCGGCCGAAACTCAAAGCGCCTTTGCCGGCGATTTTGATCTGTCGAATAAAGAAAAACCAAAACAACACCCCGATGCCCACAAAGAACAAAAGCTGGTAGCCAATGTCCGAGAGCATCGGATTGGGTACGTTCGGTTCGACCTTATTCGAAGTCAGAAGCTTGTCTTCCATGTTCGGGGTCAAAATGACGGTCGGCGCCACGAAAACTTCGGTAATCGGTTTGCCGGAACTGTCAGTCTTGATCTTGCCGTCCGAATCGGTCTCGAAATATTTGCCGGTGATGGTTGCCGCCCCGCCTGAAACGGTCGGGTAGGTGATCGTGGCGTGGTCGATCTGGTTGGAGCTGAACTTTTGGAGAAACTCAGCTTCGGTCAGCGGCGTGCCGCTATTGGAGCTTGGGAAGTGGCCTTTCATCAACATCAAGGCCACCAATGCGCCCAGGATTACGATCCAGGCAACCCACGTAAAGGGCGGCATGCTAAAGCCCCCTCCGCCGTTCGGCTTTTTGGGGTTGCGGTCGTCTCGTTTATTGTTGTCGTCTTCGTCGAACATTTTATTTCACTCGCCTGTTTGGGCAGGCAACCTAACACGCTCTTGTTGCTTTCGCAACCATGCGCTTTCTAGTATAGTTTACACCATGCGGGTAGGTTCGCTCAAACTCGAATCCAATTTATTTTTGTCGCCCCTGGCCGGGTATACCAACCTGCCTTTTCGCCTCGTCGTCCGCGAAATTGGCGGGGTCGGATTATGCACGACCGATCTGGTCAATGCCCGCTCGCTCCTCGAGAAAAATCCCAGGGCGCTCAAGCTCATCGAGACCCGGCCCGCTGATTCCCCGCTGGCTGTCCAATTGTTCGGCAGCGTACCCGTCGAAATGCGCGATGCGGCGCAGATCCTCGAATCTTCGGGCGTCCATTCAATAGACATCAACATGGGTTGCCCCGTTCGAAAAGTCTGCAAAGTCGGCGGCGGCTCCGCCATGATGATGGAACTGGACAAGACCGCCGCTCTCGTCCGCGGCATGGTCAATGCCGTCAAAATCCCCGTCACCGCCAAAATGCGCCTCGGCTGGGATGACCAAAACCTGACTGCGCCCGACCTGGCCCGCTCCCTCGAGGATGCCGGCGTCGCCGCCATCTTTGTCCATGGTCGCACCCGTGAGCAGGGTTTCGGCGGAACGGTCAATCTGTCTGGTATCCGGAAAGTCGTCGAAGCCGTCAAGACCATCCCCGTCATCGGCAATGGCGATATTATCACGCCGCCAGCCGCCAAAAAAATGCTCAATGATACCGGTTGCGCCGGGGTCAGTATCGGTCGCGGCGCATTTTACGATCCATGGATCTTCCGTCGAACACTCGAATATCTGGGTTCTGCGAATCGCGCCGCCAACGGCGAATCACTCCCGCCCGAACCTCCGTTTGCCGAGCGGGTGCGCGTGCTGTGCCGGCATTTGGACCTGATGATTGAAGTTTTTGGAGAAGAACACGGCTGCCGCATGTTCCGCAAAGTGGCGCCCTGGTATTCCAAACGTTTCGGCCCATGC
Source organism: Verrucomicrobiia bacterium (assembly GCA_035945915.1). Classification (GTDB taxonomy): domain Bacteria; phylum Verrucomicrobiota; class Verrucomicrobiia; order Limisphaerales; family UBA11358; genus UBA11358. The sequence continues at coordinate 1,551 of DASYZW010000484.1, forward strand.
CATGAGTTCAACAGAGGCGTCGTCAGGATTTCTTCGAAGGCAGAATTTTACGAAGTCCTGGACAGATACATTCGCTGGCGCGGACAGTTTTTGGATGATCGCGGAGAACTCCTGCCGCGATTCCAGCCGCCGCCGATGATCGCTTCATTTATGCGCGACGAACCCGCAGTGGCCCAACGCGAACACATTCCCGTTCCCAGGGGGCCGGTTGAAGTGTGGTAGCAGGAAAACCAATTCCAGTGTCCATGCGTTATGGCACTCATGGCACTCCTACCACTAATTCTCTCTCGTCCGTCGCTTAAAATGCAGCCCGTTTTCGTCCTCGGTTGCCTCCGGTTTAAGAATCTCGTGTCAAATAATCAGCGCAAATCACCGTAATTTGCGGATAAAACAAGACCGTCATTTTTTTAAAAACGCTCCTAATGTTTAGGATGTTTCGGCCGCTTCGGCTTTTCGCCGAATACCTTGTCGATGACTTCCCGGAACTTGCCGTCCAGGATCGACTTGGGTTCGACGCCGGGAGTCGGATTTAATTCTTCTTCCAGGCTAAGCACAATCCGTTTGAACCGGTCGCAACGGGCCTGGACTTTCTTGATGGACACTTCCAGTTCGCCCACTTCTTTCCGCAAAAGCTCGGCAATTTCCTGTTTCGTCATAATTTATTCCAGAATAAGAGCAATTGGTTGAATTAACCAGTCTTGTCTTTAGCCGTTTAATCAGGCCCGCCGGGGGGATTCGGGCGCCACCCTTTCTCTCAAATTTCCAATCTCGAATTTTAAATCAACCCTCCTCCAAGGCAGGGTCGGCCCAAACCTGCGATCGTGCCCGGCATTTAACTCCTCAATACCGGCAAAGGAGATGGAACGCCGCTATTTGGAATGCTTTTCCTCCCAACTCGGTGACCAAATCGGTTTTAAGCCCAGCCCGTACGGCGGCCAAGGCAGCGGCACTTTTTATCATTTTGTGGATCTATTAACGGCGCTCCCGGAACAGTTACTGTTCTACCCCTAGGCGGCATCGGTAAGGGTGCGACTTCACTTGGGCAAAAGCCCTTGATATTTAAGTGTCGGAGAGACGATATCCCAAAAGACCTGTCTTTGGCCCTTGTTGATGAATGAAGTGGAAAAAACATACGGGAAATGCGCCCCAGTCGCGTCTGAAAAGGCTTTGATGGTTCCCGATTGGACAATCTTTTGGACCGTGTCACTCAGAGCACGCTCAGCGATGGGTTCGTAACGAGACGAATTCGTCAATGCGCTGCCGATTTTCCTTAAATGACTATCCAAATCATCTGAAATCCCCAAATCGGTTCGAATTTTTCGAGCCAGCGTGGGTTCCGGGGCGGCGTAGAGCTTTTCATTTATTTTGGCTTTTCTTTCGCTCAACGACCCCACGTAAGCAGATTCGCTGATCCTTTGTAGGAGTTTCATCTCCGAAATTTGCCCATCGGCGGATAGACCTATAAAAAAGGATTCGTGTGGCGAAAGATCGCCTCTCTTGATGTCGCTCATATCGAAGCCAGGACCCACGATCTCGACCCGAATCTCCCGATCGTTTTCAAATAAGAGGTTTAAGTTGTGCCCATTGAGTAATGGATCAGCTGGCTCGTAAAGAGCAACGATGCGACCGAGAGAAAAAAAATATTCGAGGGTCTCGGCCAGCATTTCTCGACCAACTAAGAAACCGCCCCTCGGGTATGGTGGGGCCTCTGGGAATTTATCGTGGCGAACAAGGGCGACGGTGGATTCAATGCGATCCAAAAAGGAGCTGATATCGTTGCCCATTGCGGCATATCGTCGTGTCAGAAAAATCACGCGGAGGGAGGGGAA
>DASYZW010000485.1:0-2301 GCA_035945915.1 Verrucomicrobiia bacterium
GTGACGTCCACGCCGGATTTCGGCGCCGTTTTCAATGACATCGGCGCTGGCTTGACTGATCGGACCAAAATCCAGGCTGAGATCAATGACCAGTTGAGATTACAGCAGGCCATAAAGATCCCGCCCATCCTGGGACGGATCCGGGCCTGGTTCCATGGCACTTCCTACGTTCATTTTGTGGCCCCGACGGACGGCTCGGTGGAGGCGATAACAAAACCCTGGCCGCCGGCGTTTTTTCCAGTCTACCAGCACATAAAATTTGCCGGGACATGGCACACCATCTGGTTTCCGCCCGATTACGGCGAGGAACTCCTGGAAGTCCGCTCCGGTTTCGATTACCCGTTGCGTGACGGCGAGAGCATCAATCTGCTGAAAGGCCGCGTCTTTCACAAGGGTGAGGATGTAATAAAACTCCGCGTTCATGCCGGGGATCATTTGTTCGTGGACCGGCTGACTTATAATTTCCGCCCGCCGAAGCGCGGCGAGATTGTGGTGTTTGATACTCACGACATCACCGGCCTGCCACCCGACCAGCAGAACACCTTTTACATTAAACGCCTGGTCGGACTGGGGGGGGAAACCTTGTCGCTCAAACAGGACTATGAAGTCGAGAACGTGCCGCGATTGGGAACCGTTCCGGTCGGACATCTGGTGGTGGACGGACAACCGTTGTCCGCTGCGACGCCGCATTTTGCGAATTTGTATTCCTTTCCCGGCGTTCGTCCCGGGCAAAAGGTGCTGCAGTACCAGCCCGACCACTATTATGGACATGCCTTGCTGCAAGCGCTGGCCCCGGGCGAAACGTTCCAGGTCGAGACCAACCATTATTTTGTCATGGGCGACAATACCTTTAACAGCTCGGACTCACGTTACTGGGGCGATTTCTCCAGCGACCACGTCATCGGGAAATCCTTCTTCGTCTATTGGCCCATCACCAAACGATTCGGGTGGGGCAATCAATAAGACCCCGGCAACATGAGCGGCGCGAACAGCGAAACGGTTCTGGTCACCGGCGCTTCCTCGGGTATCGGTCGGGAACTGGCAAAATGCTTTGCCGCGGAGGGTTGCCGCCTGGTGCTCACCGCTCGTAATACGGAAGCGCTCCAATCGCTCGCCGATGAATTGCGCCGCACGCGCAAGGTTGAGGCATTCGTTGTGACCGGCGATCTGGCCCGGCCCGAAACGCCGGAACGCATCTTCAGGGAATTGCAGGGCAGGGGAATCGTGGTGGATGTTCTCGTGAACAACGCCGGCTTCGGCGTGTGGGGAAAGTTCGCTGAAGCGGCGCTCTCCAGACAGCTTGAGGAGCTTCAAGTCAACATCATGTCGCTGACCCAACTGACCGGATTGTGTCTACCCGGGATGGTCCAACGCCGGCGCGGCGGAATTTTGAACGTCGCCTCGGTGGCCGGTTTTTTGCCGGGGCCAGGCATGGCAGTTTATTACGCGACCAAAGCCTGGGTGCTTTCCTTCACCGAAGCCCTGGCGGAGGAATTGACCGGCACCAGCGTAACCGCAACGGCTTTATGCCCGGGCCCCACGGCAACCAATTTCGGCAACGTGGCCGGGGCGGACAAGGCGCGGATGGTTCGACTGGCCAGAATGTCCGCCGAAGCGGTTGCTGTTTACGGCCACCGCATGTTTCGGAGAAAACGGGTGGTGGCGGTTCCGGGTTTCCAAAACCGCCTGCTGATCTTCCTCACCCGGCTCCTTCCGCGCTCGATCATTAGAAGAACCGCTGGCACATTTAACGGAATTTAAGGCAGAGGCGTCAAAGATGGCAAAGAACCAGCTGGAGAGACGGGGACCAACGAAGCGATTAACCAGGAACTTTGCAGCCATGATGACGTCACCAACCTTTGCGATCGGGACCGCTCTGCTGATTGCCGTTGGCCTCGTCCTGTTTGGAATCCGGCGGCTGGTAACCTTTTTTCACGAGGAATATCGCAAAGACAACGACTCCAAAGAGCCCCCGTACAACCTGGATCCCGCCCACAAACGGGATTAAAACCAAAACAAATCGCGTTCCAGCGATCTGAAAAGTGTAAAGGTTTTTAAGACACCTTAAGACGGCTCTGGTCTTCCTGACGTTGGCGATTACCGAAGCGCGCCACAAGAACAGCCCAGCCGCTATTGGTTTAATCGTTCTCTTTCTGATTTCCGCAGCGCTTTCCCATGCGAGGGTCATCAATGAACTCGGTTTGAATTTGCACTCGACCTGACGCACGGATTTGGCCGTTTCCCGGCGATATCGTCAATTACATCGTTTCCCGAACGTCCGGTCGGCAGTAATATAGACGC
>DASYZW010000486.1:0-2470 GCA_035945915.1 Verrucomicrobiia bacterium
TGCGCAAAAAAAATTAGAGCAGCGCGCGGGCCTTTCATCAAGCGCGCGGGAATCCGTTGCATCCGCCCGCACAAAGGACGCGCGCCAGTGGGACTATCCCTATGGCTGGCCACCCGAGCAGATACTGGCGTGGCAGGGTTACAGGAATTACGGCTTTGACACGGATGCCGAGCGCCTTGCGTATCGCTGGCTTTACGCCGTTGCTAAAAATGCGCACGACTATGACGGTGTCATCCCCGAAAAATACAATGTCGTCACCGGTTCGCACGAGGTTTTCGTGGAATATGGAAATGTCGGCACGAAATTTGATTACATTACCCAGGAAGGCTTCGGTTGGACCGACGCGTCGTTTGTATTGGGAATGAATTTTCTGACTCCAGCACAGCGTGCCGACCTGGACCAGCTCAAATCTCCTGATTGAATCGGGCCATGCCTTAGCCGCGACAAATACAGCCAAAACCGTCCTTAGCCGGTCTTCCGATGGCCGCCGGCTAATGGCGGATAATTTGCAGGTAATGGTGCATTCAATCGTTTCAAAATCTTAATTCCAAACGCGCCGTTTTTAAGCGGTTCATCTCCGATGAGAATTTGGGTCTGGTAATTCTTTTCAATCCACTGCATGAGATCGCCGCCGTAACCTTGCGACCCAAAATAAGATCGGTCGATTGGCCCGAACTTTCGCTCGACAATTAAGACATAATCGGGCGCCGATTGCTCAAATGCAGTAGTCATCTTAACCTGGCCGAAAATCGACATAATATTCGGGTCCCAAAACACACAAGGGCTCGGATTGACTCTTCGGCTCAGATAATTGATGACCGGGCCTTGCGGAACTGCGGCAATGGTTGCATTTGAAGAAACATTCGTTTGAATCCAATTTACAGCAGCGTTAAAAATCTCCGCGTGCTCAACTTTATCAGAGGCCAATATTCTATCTCCACCGAAGCCCACCGCAATATCCTGCCCTGCAAAGTTGCGGGCCGATTGCTGGAATAAAGCCCAAAATCCCACCATGAACACGAGGAATACCGTGAGGCGAAAATAACCCCCGGAAACCTGCCATTTATTTTCCAGCAACCGCGGCAGCAGCCAAAAGAGAAAATAAATCGCGGAGACAAACGCCGGCATGGCCAGTACAAATCCATAGTGCCAAATGCGCGGAAACAATCCCATTTTGCAAAGCAATGCCAGGCCGAAAACACTCCACAAAAATGGAAATATAAACCTCTGTTGCCCCTGGAGCAGGTGACGATTCCAATAAATCAGCGTACAGGATACCAGAGTCAACAGTGGCAGCGAATAACCGCAATCAATCCAATCTGCGGAAACCAATGAGAAAACCGGCATTACCAGCATGAGTACAACGGCCCATGGCGAACGATAAATATTGGTTTTGCACCGAGAAGCAGCAAGGCTCACCAATAAGGTCCCTGCGGCCAACAAGAGCCAAAGGCAAACCAGCATGACCACGAATGAAGTTGAGAAGCATTCTCCGCTCAATCTCCAATGATCGGCGTAAAACAGCGCCAAAAGAATTGGAACGAACGCGGGCACGGCCCTCCGCTGTATGCGCGTCCAATCCTGTCGACAGGTTTTTATCGCGCGAAATGCAGCCGCATAAAAGGAAATGACCGCGGCCACCAGAACCGATTGGAACAGAATGTTCCTTAAATGAAAATAGGGGCGGTCCAGCCCGGTGCACCATTGATAATATGCGCATTTCACGACGGCAGCGTCGAACAGGGGGACCCATGCGAAAATAACCGAACGCAAACTGTCGTGCACATCTTCGACTCGCCAAAAATATAAAAAGAAAGCCACCGATGGAATCAACGCCGCCAGCAAAAATGCGCCCAACGACCTCAGTGCAAGCTCTGTTCTCCGATATAAAAAAAACATTAAAGCAAATGCGATGGCGCCACACGCGGCCAGGGCTACAAAGATGTCCGGTTTCGTGAGAAACACCAGGCCGCTGCAAAAGCCTGCCAGGATGGCGCAGCGCAGTTGGTTCCTGGAAATCCAGTTGGACAATAGAGCGATAGTAAAAACCGAAAGAACGAGCCCGTGTAAGGCCTCGGTGGAATACGGCGCCACGTAATTGAATCCCTCATAAAAATAGCAACCAAATGCAAAAACGACAATGATGCCCACGCAAATCATGACAGCAGTCCGGCTGTCCCCTGATTTTGTGAACGATCGAAAAACCATCCACAGCATGGCAGCTGTCGCGGCCAAATTTGAAATAGCGAATGTAAGAAATGACGCACCAAAAAGTTTGAACAAAATGGCTTCGAAATATTGCGAGAGTGGCCCGCCGGCAAAAAAATACAAATCGCGATAAAGGACCGCGCCTTGGGAAAGCCGCCACGGCAGATATAGCTCAGTTCCTGCGTCTCCCGTAAGCGTCACCCATTTGCGCCAGGTTAGCGCTATTTCTCCGACAAATACGAGGGCAACCACCCCCAATCCG
>DASYZW010000487.1:0-2148 GCA_035945915.1 Verrucomicrobiia bacterium
ATGGCGATTTTGATCATTCCAATATTTTTTGGTTTGCATGAAATTTATCCCTGGGCGCGCCCCCAAGCCGTGGTCGCTGATAAAATCTTGCGCGAACGTTCGGCGTACGAGAACCCGTTGTTTTTTATCATTCGATCTGTCGTGTTTTTTGGAATCTGGATTGCCGCAGCTTTCACTCTGCGAAAATGGTCATTGCGGCAGGACACCACGGACAATCCGGGACCGACGATAAAAATGCGGACGTTCAGCGGCCCGTTTCTGGCAATTGTACCCCTCACCGCGTCGTTTGCTTTCCTGGACTGGGCCATGACGGTTGAACCGGATTGGTCCTCCACTATTTTTCCGGTCATCCAATTGGCCGGCCAAATTCTCCTCACAATCGCCTTTGTGCTGATAGTGCTGGCGTGGACGCGAAATGACATTCCATTCAACAGCTACGCCGAAAATGCATTTCATGATCTAGGTAGCTTGTTGCTGGCTTTCGTGCTGTTTTGGACATATGTCGCGTTTTCACAAGCGCTTTTGATCTATTCCGCAAATCTTCCGCACGAAATCGGCTGGTATTTGCGCCGGATCGCCAACGACTGGGTTTGGGTGGTTGGATTGATCGCCCTGTTCCACTTTTTTATGCCGTTTCTCGTGCTTCTGTTTCGCGGCGCGAAACAAAACCCGCAAATACTTGCCATCGTCGGCCTTTTTGTGTTTGCCATTCATGCGGCCGAAATGTTTTGGGTGATTGCGCCGGCGTTCTACTCAAGAATTGAGATCCATTGGACTGACTTTGGCTCATGGTTCGGGATTGGCGGAATTTGGCTGGCAGTTTTCGCCGGCAATTTGGACCGCCACCCTCTCCTGGCCAGGAATGATCCCCGCACTGAACCGTTAATTGCTGAATCAGCCCATGCCGAATGAATTAAAATCATCCCCGATATCGCCCGAATCGCTCGCGCGAAAACACGAAGTCAGCGAGAAAAGCGTGCGCAACGTTTTGATCGTGGGCGGCGCGTCCGCATTTCTTTTAATCTTCAGCCTGGCCGCGTGCGGACTAGCGTTCCATCTGCTTTCAGAAAAGCGAGCCATGCAATGGATGCCGCCGCTGGGCATAATCTCCGCGCCGAATTCGGCGCCGCTCAAACGCTTTCCCGCGCCGAACCTTGACCTGGATGACGATCACGCCCAGCGCGTCGCCCTCTATACAAAGCAAAGCCAAAAGCTCAACAGTTACGGTTGGGTCGACCAGCGTAAGGGCATCTTCCACATTCCCATCGAGCGGGCGATGGATTTGATTTCGCAACGCGGCTTCCCCAGCCGCACAAATGGCGTTTCCGGAACGGACGGCTCGCCGTTGCGATTGATCCAGGAAATCCACGAGAACAAATGACCATCGTCAGCCATCGATACGCACAGATGAAACACAGATTTTTTGCGGTCCTATCGATCGCGATGCTATCTTTGTTTTGCCCATATTCATCTATGGCCGAAAGTTCGCTCACGGATGCGCAATTATTACAAATCAAGTACGATCAAAAACCCGGTTCACAGGTTTCATCGGATTTAATTTTTCGCGATGAAAGCGGAAAACCGGTCCGATTCGGCGATTATCTTGGCAGACGGCCCATTGTATTGATACCGGGTTATTACAGGTGTCCAATGCTTTGCAGCCTGGTGACGCAAGGCGTGATTGACAGTCTTCGGGACCTGCGATGGACTGCAGGCGAACAATTCGACGTGATTTTTGTGGGCATTGACCCAAGGGAAGGCCCGGCGTTGGCCGCGGCCAGAAAGAAGCAATGTCTCAGGATTTATGGACGGGACGGCACAGAAAACGGCTGGCATTTTCTGGTGTGCGCCGCAAGCGCGGCGCGCAACTCCAATCCACCTCCAGGTGACGTCGCGATTCAAACACTCGCGGATGAGATTGGTTTTCGCTTTGCCTATGACGCGTCCTTGAAACAACTCGCTCATCCGGCGGGCTTTGTGGTCCTGACACCCAATGGAAAAGTCGCGCATTACTTTTTTGGCGTTACTTTCTCAGCAAAAGAATTGGATGAAGCACTGCGTCACGCGAACGCCAGTAAAACCGATTCGCCGGTCCGGGATTTCATTTTGCTGTGTTGTGAATACAGCCCGTTGCGGGGCAAATACGGG
>DASYZW010000488.1:0-4296 GCA_035945915.1 Verrucomicrobiia bacterium
TCACCGTCCCCATCAAAATGCGGGACGAACGTTTGACCAGCGTGCAGGCGAATAAAATGATGATCCAGGGCGGCGTCCGGCGCGACCAACGGAAGGATAAAGTGGATAAAATGGCCGCCGCCTTGTTATTGCAAAGTTATCTCGATGCCGGCGGGTAGGGACGGCGCGCTTTGCAGGTGGTGCTGCCACCGCCGTCCGCGCCGCGTCCAGCGGCGCGATCGGCGTGGCTCGACGTGGACGTTTTATGAGAATCTCCTGCCTCCTCTCAGTTCTGTCGAGGTTGAGGATCACGACGAGAATGATCAGGATTATAGCCCGATGAAGTTTAAACTTATCATCGCCTATGACGGCGCGGGATATGAAGGCTGGCAAACTCAAAAGACCGGCACGGGCGTGCAACAGGTCATTGAAAATGCCCTGGCAAAATTGTTTGCGGGAAAGCCCGCCCTGCACGGGTCCAGCCGCACGGACGCCGGCGTGCATGCTCTCGGCATGGCGGCCCATTTCGAGCTGTCGGCAGACCAATGCAAGATGTCTCCGCGCAAATTGCCGCTCGCGATCAATGCCTGGCTCCCGGAGGATATCCGCGTGTTGTCAGCGGCCCGCGTCCCCGAAAAATTCCATGCCCGTTTCGATGCCGCCGGCAAGCAGTATCGGTATTCGATCTGGAACCATGCCGCCATGAACCCCCTCCTGCGCCGTACCGCGTGGCAGGTTCCGGTCAGGCTGGATGTCGGAAAAATGCGCGCCGCGGCCAAAATATTTGTCGGCAAACATGATTTCCAATCATTCGCCGCCAATTCGGGCTATAAAAAAGAAAATACCGTGCGCACAGTCACCCGTTGCGAAATCAAAAAGTCCGGACCCCAAATCACGGTGATTATCGAAGGTGACGGTTTTCTCTACAAAATGTGCCGCGGAATAGTCGGGACCATTGTTCAAGCGGGCCTGGGAAAGTTTCCGGCGGCTCAAATTCGCACAATGCTCGATCAAAAAGACCGGCGTGTCGCCGGCATGAGCGCACCGGCGCACGGCCTGGTATTATGGAAAGTGTTTTATTAAAGCTTTCAGCCTACGCCAAATGTCGCCCATTGGAAAAATGAACGTCGTCCTGCTTGAACCCGAAATCCCGCCGAATACCGGCAACGTCGCCCGCCTTTGCGCCGCCACCCGAACGGTGCTGCACCTGGTCGAGCCGTTCGGTTTCAAACTCGACGACGCTCAACTCAAGCGCGCCGGCATGGACTATTGGCAACACGTGGAGTGGCATCGTTGGCAGAACTGGAAAACGTTCGAGAGCCAGCTTCCGCCGGGCGCACGTCTATGGTTCATCGAGTCCGGAGGGCCGAAAGTCTACACCCAGGCACGTTTTTCCCCGGAGGATTACCTTGTTTTTGGACGCGAAACCGCCGGCCTGCCTAAAACCCTCCTGGACAGTCACCATGGACACTGGCTGCGCATTCCGATGTTTAATTCTCAATCGCGCTCCCTGAACCTTTCCAACTGCGTCGCTCTCGTTCTCTTTGAAGCGTTGCGCCAAACGGGATTTACGAATGAGATTGGATAATGCGCGCGGCCGGATTGGAAATTAAAAGCCACGGCATTCAAAATTCAAATTTTTTTGCCGCGCATCGCTCATTTGACGGCATCGTGATTAACTTTGCTTCTTTTCAAGTCAAGCTTCGGAAATTCCAAACGCGTCTCATCGGGTTTCGTTTGCGTCGAACAAAGTTTGAGCTAATTTGCCTTACGGGTTGTCACTACCTGTGAAACCTGTTGAAAGGAGAAAAAGTATGGCAAAGAAGACAAATTCGAAAGATGAAGTAAGTCCCAAGAACGGGGGTAGCGATCGGGCGCAAGGATTTGCGATCCGCGCTCCAGAAGCAGTGAGCGTCCAATTGGTGGGTGATTTCACGCATTGGCAGGAAAAGCCGATCAGCCTCAAGAAGGAGGCAGGAGGATTATGGCGCGCCATAGTGCCGCTGTCGCCGGGAGAACATCATTATCGATTTCTCGTCGATGGCGAATGGCGCGATGACCCCGAGTGTGCGATCCGCGTGCCCAATCCCTTTGGCGGGCACAATATGATGCGCAAAGTCGCCTGATAAACAATTCATTGGGGGACAGCGCGTCCACCGGCCACAGGCCAGGTTTATGGCCGCTGTCCCCGCTTTGCGCCACAATTCCGAACCCGCCCGCGTTCCAGGGGCGGGACGATGCCAAACGAGTGTTGAAAAACACACCCGCCAGTGGGATGCTGCGTCCCATTACCCATGAAAATCAAAGTAGAGAAGTTTCGCGTAAGGGAAAACCACAACGTCAAACTCAAGGATTGGCCCACCACAGTCGATCCGTTCTATCAATCGAAAGAAGAATATAAGGAGCTTCTCGAGGCGCACATCGACGAAATGAAGAAATTGCAGAACCTGCTCTACGCCAATAGCAGGTATGCGCTGCTTCTCGTTTTTCAGGCGATGGATGCCGCGGGCAAGGACGGCGCGATCAAGCACGTCATGTCCGGCATCAATCCCCAGGGCTGCGAGGTCTTCAGCTTTAAGCAACCCAGCAAGAAGGAACTGGCTCACGATTTTCTTTGGCGCACCACCGTCTGCCTGCCGCAGCGCGGCAATATCGGAATTTTCAATCGTTCCTATTACGAGGAAACCCTCATCGTACGGGTGCATCCGGAACTCCTCCGGGCGGAAGGTCTTCCCGAGGAACTCCTGGATCCTAAAAAGATCTGGAAACATCGTTTTCAGTCGATCGTGAACCTGGAAAAACATTTGTACCGAAATGGCACCCGCGTGGTGAAATTCTTCCTGCACCTTTCCAAAGACGAACAGCGCAAACGGTTCCTGGCCCGCATCGAAGACCCGCATAAGAACTGGAAATTGAGCCCGGACGACATCCGCGAGCGGGATTTGTGGAAAGATTATATGACGGCTTATCAGGAATGTTTGAGCGCCACCAGCACCGGGCATGCGCCCTGGTTTATCATTCCCGCCGACGACAAAGAAAACGCGCGCCTGATTATTTCACGAATCGTCCTGGATACCCTTAAGGACCTGAAACTCAAATATCCCGAAACCGCAAAAGATCATAAGAAGGAATTGCAGTCCATTCGCAAAATGCTGGAGCGCTAGCGCGCACGCAGCCAACAACGGCTCATCGCCCTCGACTTGATGTCCAATTCAGCTTAGGTTGCCCGGATGCATTCAATTTTACTGGGGTTTATTAGCGTCATGCTGGCTGCGGCCATGCCCCAATCCGACACTAATTCAGACGCCGTTTCCGATTCAGGGACAAATAATGTGCAGCAGCAGGCATTGGAGAAGATAATGCGGGATGACGATGCGGCGATGGATGAAATCGACGGCTGGATTAATGAAAATAACGAGTTCGCCTCAAAGGGGGCCGGAGAATCAAAGCAGGCTTTAAACAAACGAATCATGGCGCACCTCCAGGCCGTGCGCCAGCAATACGATAGTTTTCTAAAGCAATATCCCACCAACGCGGCGGCCTACCTGGCCTATGGCAGTTTTTTGCAGGACATCGGCGATGAAGACGGCGCCAGCGTGCAATACGAAAAATCGCGTCAATTGGACCCGAAAAATCCCGCGGTATGGAATGATTTGGCCAATTATTACGGCGAAAACGGGCCGGTCACAAATGCGTTTGCCTATTATTCAAAGGCTATCGATTTAAACCCCTCCGAGCCGGTCTATTTCGAGAACTGGGCGACAACGGTTTATCTGTATCGCAAGGATGCCCGGGAATTTTATCACATCAATGAAGGGCAAGTGTTCGACAAGGCGCTGGCGTTGTATCAGAAAGCCATCCACCTTGACCCGAGCAACTTCGTCCTAATGACCGACTATGCGACCAGCTACTACGGAATTAAGCCGCTTCGAACCAATGACGCCCTCGTGGCCTGGACCAACGCCCTCAGCATCGCCACAAATGACCTCGAACGCGAAGGAGTCTATGTCCACCTTGCGCGCGTCAACATGTTGGCAGGGCGATACCCCGAGGCGCAGGGACAGTTGAACATCATCACAAATTCAGCCTACGATGAACTGAAAAGGCGATTGCAACGCAGCCTGATCCAGCGCGAACAAGCGGCCGAGAGCAACAAGGTCTCAACCACGCCCGCGCAAAAAACGCCGTAGCTTTGGCAATTTCGGCTTTGTCCGTTTGGCCTGTTTCTGCTGAAATAGGATTATGAGCTTTTACGATCAATTGAAATTTGACGCAAACGGTTTGATTCCGGCCATTATCCAGGAGGAAAAAACCGGG
>DASYZW010000489.1:0-6689 GCA_035945915.1 Verrucomicrobiia bacterium
GAGGGACTTTAGGTGGCGAGACCTTGATTCTATATCGCCAAGCGGGCGCCGGTAGCACTGAAACCGGCTTTGCAACGCCTTAACTGCCTTAACTCCTCAACAACGAGAGAATCCCGGTTGTTGACGGGCCGCTCTTTACATTTGAAAGGACGACCAGGATCAAAATGATGATGATGAGCAGCGCGACACCAACCGCGATCCAGAAATAAAGGGTTTTCCCCGGCTTTTTCTTGGTAAAATCCTTGGTCGTGTCAAATCCGCCGCGAGCTCCGCCGCTCTCCAGGTCGCTCAGGCTCACGCCTCCGATGGCCACCTTGACCGGCTCTTTCTTGGCCGCTGAAGCGGGCGCATGAGCGCTTGATGAAGGTGCGGGCGGCGGCGGGGTCGAAGCGGGAGTCGCCGGTGCCCCCGGGGTATCCAATTTCAACTCCACATTGCCTAAACGCAGCGTTTGGCCGGGTTTCAGCACGCCTTCAGAAATTTTTTCGCCGTTGATGAAGGTTCCATTCGTGGAGTTTAAATCTTTTACGACGACATCGCTGCCTCGCAACAGAATCTCGCAATGCCTGCTGGATACCGACGGCTCAGCGATTTGGAATGCATTGTCCTCCACGCGGCCAACGGTAGTAAGCTCCGTAGCCAAATCGAAGGAGCGTCCAGCCAGGCTTTGTGTCAGGACAACAAGTTTGGCCATAACTTCTTAATGCGACGATTATGTTAATTCCGCGCTCTTCAAGTCAATTAGAAATATTGGCAAAAAATAGCGACATCCAAAAATTCTGGAGACACAGACCGCGCGGCGCCGCCAACCCGGCCGGACCGCTCACCAGCCGGTTCCGTCATTTTCCGGGACATGCTTCGAATTGAAAACAGGATTAGCAGCGCGTCACGCCTCTTCCGCGATAAAGTTTTGCAAGCAACCGGTTGCGCCGCTCACGATTTTTTTTCGATCAACGACCGAAACGCGGAAAACAGCGGCGTCGAATCGTGCGGCCCCGGGGAAGCTTCCGGATGGTACTGCACGCAAAAAATCGGTTTGGTTTTGTGGCGCATTCCCTCCACGGTTTGATCATTCAGATTAATCCGGTCCACTGAAATTTCCGGAGGCAGGCTTTTCGGGTCCACAGAAAAGCCGTGGTTTTGGGATGTAATTTCCACCCGGCCGGACTCCAAATCCTTCACCGGCTGGTTTCCACCGCGATGGCCGAATTTCAACTTAAACGTTTTCCCGCCAAACGCCTGCCCGAGAATCTGGTGCCCCAGGCAGATGCCAAAGATCGGGATCCCCGTGTCCACGAGCGTTTTAACCTCTCGAACGATATAATCGAGCGCCGCGGGATCGCCGGGCCCATTTGATAAAAAAATGCCCGCGGGTTTGAATTTCAAGGCATCCTGCGCCGAGGCAGTCGCCGGCAGAACCTGGGTGGCAAATCCGTGCTGACGCAGCCGGCGAAGGATGTTGTATTTCATCCCGTAATCGAATGCCACAATCGGCAAGTCAGCGGGCGGCAATGGTTTGCAGTTATTTCGCGCATCGGCCTTTTCATTTCCCCGCACCAGTTCAAACGCGCCGCTCCGCTCGTCCTTCTCATCCCAATGAAACGCCTTTTTATGGGTCACTTCCCGGACGTAATCCACGCCAACGAACACAAATTCCCTTGCTCTCCGGATCGCTTCCTCATCCGAAATATCTTCGGTCGAAATAAAGCCGTTCAACGCGCCGCGCACTCGCAATTTTTTCGTGAGCGCCCGCGTATCAACGCCTTGAACGCCCGGTATGCCATTTTTCTCCAGGTAACCGGCCAGCGAATTGTCCGCCCTCCAATTGCTGACGACCGGTGAAAGTTCGCGGATGACGAAACCGGCTGCGTGCGGGCGCCAGGATTCCACATCCAACTCGTTCACCCCGTAATTGCCAATGAGCGGATAAGTCATCGTCACAATCTGGGCTTTGTAGGAGGGATCCGTGAGAATCTCCTGGTAGCCGGTCATGGAGGTATTGAAGCACACTTCGCCGCATGCCGAGGCGCGAGCGCCAAAACCACATCCGCGAAAGATCGATCCGTCTTCGAGAGCAATAATTCCGTTCATTACTTTTTCTTCGCTGCGTCAATTTCGTCAATGAATGCCTGCGGCCCGCCCTCAAGATAACCGACCTGCGTCATGACGACTGATCCGTCCGGCTTCACCGCGATGAGAGTGGGATACCCGTTCACCCCGTATTTCTTTGCCAGGGCGGCGTTGGCGGCTTTGAGTTCGGCGGATTGGGGTTTGCTGTTGGGAAAATCCACCAGCACCAGCACCAGGTTCTTCTGCGCATAATCGGCAAATTGCTGCTGCTCCAGCGTGTCTTTGTCCATCTTTTTGCACCAGGGGCACCAGTCCGAGCCGGTGAAGTCCATCAGAACGAGTTTGTTTTCATCTTTGGCCTGCGCCTCGGCCTTGGGCAAGTCAGTAAGCCAGTTCAATTCAGCCGCGTGGATCCCGGCCACCGCGCAGCACGCCATCAATGCGACCATGATCTTTTTCATTTTGTTTCCTTTGGTTTATTTCGAGTTGCGGATTCTACCTTCTTATCAGACCGCCGTAAATTCACAATGTTCAGCCCAAACCGGCTTGCCGCCCACGATCGTCGCCACGGCCCTGCCTTTAAGCTTCCAGCCATTGAAGGGGCTGTTGACGGATTTGCTCATGGAACCGCGCACCCGGAAGATCCAATCCGCCTCCGGGTCAAAAACCGTCACATCCCCATCCGCCCCGGCGCTCAGGGTTCCCTTGGCGAGATTGAGCAATCGAGCCGGGGCCACGGTAAATTTTGAAATCAGCGCGGACATCGACAGGCGCCGCGTTTGCACCAGTTCCATCAGCGAAAGCGCCAGTTCGGTCTCTAGGCCGGTGATCCCGAAGGGGGCGTAATCAAACTCTACTTCCTTCTCGTAATCGCAATGCGGCGCGTGGTCGCTGCACAAAATCTCAATCGTGCCGTCCGCGAGACCCGCAAGGATGGCGTCGCGGTCCGCGGCCGAACGCAGCGGCGGGTTCATTTTGAAATTGGTGTCGTAAGCGGGCCACGCCGGCAATTCGTCCACCTGGGATTCCGCCAGCATTTTGCCGTCCGACTTCCAAAACTTATCGCTGCCCGCAATGGCGGCGTCCGTCAGGATAAAATGATGCGGACAGGCCTCGCCCGAGATCGGAACGCCGCGCTTTTTAGCCTCGCGGATCAGGGCCACGCTCCCGGCAGTGCTCAAGTGCTGGCAATGAATCTTTGCGCCGGTCAACTCGGCCAGCAGGATATTCCGGGCGACAATCATTTCTTCGCCGGCCGCCGGCCACCCGCGCAGTCCCAGCACAGTGCTCCAATAGCCTTCATGCATCACGCCGTCGGTGACCAGCGAGTAATCCTGGCAATGGTCCATGACCGGCAGGTCGAACATTTTTGCGTATTCACACGCGCGCCGCATGAGCTCATTGTTCTGTACGCAATGGCCGTCATCCGTAATGGCAACGACGCCCGCCTTTTTCAACGAGCCAATCGGCGCAAGTTCTTCACCGGCAATGTTTTTTGAAATGGCGCCGGCCACAAATACGTTCACAACGGCATCGCGTTCGGCGCGCTCATGGATCAAGGCTACGGTGCCGGAGTTATCGATCGCCGGCGACGTATTGGGCATGCAAACGACGGAGGTGAATCCTCCGTGCGCCGCGGCCGCCGTGCCGGTGGCAAGATTCTCTTTGGCCGTGTGCCCCGGTTCACGCAAATGCACATGCAAATCAATCAACCCCGGACAAACAACTTTGCCGGTGGCATCGAACCTCTCAACCTCGCCGGAAGCCGAAAGCCCTTTGCCCACGGCGGAAATTTTTCCGTCGATGATGAGAACGTCGGCGGGTCCATCCAATTGGTTTGCCGGGTCTATCACATGTCCGCCGGTCACAAGCAGCGAGTTCATCGCTGCGAGCATACCCGCGGAATGCAAAACGAAAAAGGAAAAATAAGGTCTAAACCGCTACCGTAATGAGTAAATCGCCACCACTTCCGGTGAGGCCTGGCAAAAAACAAACGGCAGAGGACCGAGAATGGACGCGTAAAAGTTTGCGCCCGCGGATTGGTTGAGCGTCGTCAGAAATGGCAGGCCCGGTTCCGTATAAATCTCCACTAAAACCGCCTTGCCGGGTCCCGGCAGAAGAACATTGGTGTTATTGGCCGGGATGGCGATGAGATCGCCGGATTTCAACAGGTCATTCTTGAGATCCAACGGCACAGCCCCCGATTGACTCATGTAAAACTGAAATCCCCAATGTCCTTGAAAATGGATCTGTTTGAATCTTTGCCCATAGGCGGCAAAGATTGAACGCACGTTTTGCCGCACGGCCATGGCGCCCAGGCAATCGGCTTCCGCCGCATAAAAGGCCAGAGCGGCGCTGGCCGCCATGCACACGGCTATTTTGCCGATGGGAAACGGCCCGGTCGAATTTCGTTCGAGTCGGCGGGCTATTAACATTCCCAGGGCCGGCGCCATGGGCAAAATGGATCGGCCATTGACGGTCCAATTCAAAAAAACGGCGAAGACGAATGTCCCGATCATCCAGAGCACGAGCACGACTGATTTGGCGTCACGCGCGACCGTGAGTTCCGAAACTGCCAGGACGACGATTGACAAGCCCGTCGCCGCCCAAAGCGCCAGTTGAAGTTCAACGCCGGCACGGGCCGCCGGCTGAAGGTATCTGTATTGATTCAGCAAGCCCGGGTCTAACAACATCAGGCCGGCGATTAAAATCCCAATCGCCACAAAAGCGGCCGACCATTTTTTCCATAGTAATGGCATCAGGAAAAGCGCCGGAGCGAGGCATCCGCCGGTAAAAGCCAGGCCAATCAAAAACGGCAAGCCCGGGACGTGCGCATCATCTTTTCTGGCAAAGCTGAAATCAGCCGTCCTGAACAGAGGGTACAGACCGTATAAATGTTGCATCGCGAACTGGTAGGCCCAAAAGCTCGCCAGCGGAATCAGGAGAAATGGCGCCCATTTGCGAAGCGGCAGCCTTAAAAGAATACTGTAGGCGGCTAAAAGGGGGACCAGGCAAACGGCAAAGTATTTCGTAATTTCGGCAAGCCCGGCCAGGCATCCCGCCGCCAGCAATTTATATAAATTATTTTGGTCCGCGCCCTCAACCCAAAAGACGACGGCCCAAACCCACAGCGCAAGCATCAGGACGTCGCTCATGACGGTGGTGCTGGAAACCAGGAAAGCCGGGGTAAACAAACCGGCGAGCGCCGCCAACATTGGTGACTGGCAAAAGTATCGCGCCAGGCGAAATGTTCCCATCGTGACTGCCGCCGCCGGCAGCAAAAATGCGAAATGCAAAGCCAATTCGCTCCAGCCCAGAACTGTTGATGCCGCCGCGATGTAATAACTCGCGAACGGAGGATTGTCCGTGATCTTCCACATCGGCGCCTGGCGTCCCTCCCAATTGATGTCAAAGCCGTACGGATTGGCGGGGTGCGCATGGATCTGGCGGGCAGCCCAAATAAAGAGAGGATCATCTATATTGAACGGCTTGTTCAAAAATGGCACGAGCGCAACGAGGGTAATCAGCACGAGGGTCCAGCGGGGGTGCTCCCCGATCCAGTGGCGGATATTTCCCGGCATTTCGAACTTATTAGCGCAAATCCGGCCCGGCCAAAACACTTTTGTGACCGGTCAAGGATTTGAAGCATGGCCCGGGGACGCGGTCGGAACATTTATCCATCTGGCACTTCTCTCGCGGTTGGAGCTTGGACTTTATTTATTTGGAGATTAAATTTTCTCCGCCATGACTCAGTATCTCGACTTGCTGCGCCACGTTCTGGAACACGGAAAATTTAAGGCCGACCGGACTGGCACAGGCACCTATTCGGTGTTTGGCGCGCAGGCCCGGTTCGATTTGCGCGACAGTTTCCCCGTGCTGACCACCAAAAAACTGCATCTCAAATCCATTATTTACGAGCTGCTTTGGTTTTTGCGCGGTGACACGAATGTCAAATGGCTGCAGGAACACGGCGTCACCATTTGGGACGAATGGGCGCGCGATGACGGCAGCCTGGGCCGCGTTTACGGCGCGCAATGGTGCGACTGGCGCGCCGCGGACGGACGGTCCATCAACCAGATCGACGAAGTCATCGCGCAAATCAAAAAGAACCCCTCGAGCCGGCGTCACATTGTTACCGCCTGGAACCCGGGCGAAATCGACCAGATGGCTTTGCCGCCCTGTCATGCGATGTTTCAGTTTTACGTCAGCGACGGGGAGTTGAGCTGTCAGTTGTACCAGCGCAGCGCGGATTTATTTTTAGGCGTGCCTTTTAATATCGCCAGTTACGCGCTCCTTACCCGCATGGTCGCGCAAGTCTGCGATTTAAAGCCTGGTGATTTCGTCCATACGTTCGGCGATTTGCATTTGTATTCAAACCATGTGGAGCAAGCCAAACTGCAGCTCTCGCGCGAACCAAAGGCATTGCCGCAAATGAAACTCAATCCCGCCGTGCGTAATATCCATGACTTCAAGTTCGAAGATTTTGAACTCACAGGTTACGAGCCGCACCCCGCCATCAAGGCGCCGATCGCCGTGTGACCGCTGGCTTTTGAGTTTGTGAAGGACAGCCGCATCGAGATCGACAACAACCTGGTCGAAAATGCCATCCGCCCTACCGC
>DASYZW010000490.1:0-2756 GCA_035945915.1 Verrucomicrobiia bacterium
GTGTGACGCTGACCAACACTGCAGCGAATAGCAGCATCGCTGCCGCAGGCATTTCAGATTCAACGCAGGGAACCGTCGTGGCAACATTCAAAATTCCTTCGACAGCCCCGGCCGGATTGCAAAACGTCGTCGTCGTGTTTCAGCCCGCGCCTACCTACACAATTGCTAACGGATTCACGATTAATTGATGACTATGTGCTCTTCACCTTCTCGTAAGGTGAGCATTTAAATTCGCACCATGAATAATTTCACACCCAATGAAAGGAAAAACATTATGAAGAAATCAATCAAATCAACATTGGCACTTGCGTCGTTAATTGTCGGCGTTTCTCCCGCGTATGCGCAGGATTTCGGCCCGCCCAATGGTGACGGCCCGAGTGGTGATGGTCCCCCGCGCCATCATCGTCCGCCACCCCTTCCCTTAATGCTGGCCCTGGATACGAATCATGACGGCATCATCGATTCAAACGAAATCGCGAACGCCAGCACGGAATTAATGACCCTGGATCAGAACGGCGACGGCAAACTGACGCAGGACGAATACTTGCCCCCGCGCCCGCCAAACGCCGACAGCCAGGCATTCCGTCCTCCGCCCTCACCCCTGATCCAGGCACTTGATGTAAACAACGATGGAATTATTGACGCCTCTGAAATAGCCAACGCGCCGGCCGAACTTAGAACACTTGATAAAAACGGTGATGGCAAATTAACGCGCGATGAATTCTGTCCGCCGCCACCGCAAGGCGACAACAGGACCGGCGATTCCAACGATGGTCCTCCGCCAGACAGCGAGCCCAACGGCGGCCCCCAAGGCCCTCCGCCAGGCCAGTAGAATTCCATTCCGTCGAATGGAAGCGGCGGATTGTTGCAAAGACGGGTGTGAAAGCAGCAGTCCGCCGCCCTTTTTAAATCTTCACTGATTACGGCAACGCAAGCCGATAAAACATCTGCGAATTTGTCGGCATGATCGTGTAAGGCGGCGCTGTCGCCGCGGTTGCCCACGGGCCCGTCACATTTGTCGACTGCAATAACGTTCCGGCCGCCCAACTTAAGGTCGGATTAACAGCTCCGCTCTGCAGATAAAGAAAGTTCGTAAGCCCCCATACGCCAAGATTACTTGCCGTTCCCACGTACACCTTTCCATTCGCGATGGTCGGACATGCCATCTTCACGTAGGTCCCGACACTTCCCGTCCAAAGCACTTTCGGAAAGTTGACGGCGTCGTACGCGCGCAAATTGCTGTCGCTGCCCATTTCCCACAAAACTCCGTTGTTTATTCCGTTGGCCGAAAGTGAAAGCCCTCCCGACCGGTCGTTCTCAGAATAGGCACCCACCCCCAATGGCGTCGTGTTAATGTGCCCGCTGGTATACTGAAATGACTTCGTCGGATTATTGGCATGCATCAAAAAGAGATATTGCATCGACGGCCCCTGCCAATACACCGGTGATTTTCCCACGACATCTCCTTTAGAGGTCTCGGCGGCGAATGTCTGCACAAAGCCACCCACCTCCCCCATATTGTTAATGTCAGCGAGGCACAGGTTCGTATCCTTGCCGATACCGACCGCGTAATGTGGCGGAAGCAGGACCACGCCTCCAGAGCCAAAATCCAAATCCGCCGCGCTGAGCGATGACCAATTGGTGGGCGTCGAATAATCCACCACAGTCAGGTTTGCGGCTAATTTAATCATAGACATACTGAGATTTTGAGCGCCATCAAATGTCCCATTTCCGGTCATCACATAAATGTTCCCGTTCGTGTCTGCCGCGGGCGCCATGCCGCAGGACCAGATTCCGCCCTCACTCCCCGATGGCGTTACATTAAAGGTGTATAAAGGAGATAGGTTGGTGGCACTACAGCCGAGCAGAAAGCCGTGATAAGAGCCGTGATCACAATGTGAAGCAAAACCAAAATAAACGACACCGTTTAACAGCAGCAGGCTCGAACGCTGGTGCTCAATGCTGCTGGTAAATTCCGCGGCGGAAAGCGTCATCGGTCCACCCAATTGCTCGCTGCCGTTGGTAAGACTCAGCGCATGCAATTCATGGTTGCCGGACGCCAATTTTGTCTCCACATAAATAACGCCACGGCTCAAATCTATTACCGGAGTGCTGGTAATCCCAACAACGGGGGTCAAGTCGCCGCAGCCGGTTGGCGAATACGGCATGCCCAAATTGATATGCCAATAAAGATTGCTCACGGAATCCGCGTCAAACGCATACACGCTATTGCTCTCCGTGCAGACATAGACAACATCGTGAATCCCTCCCGATATTTTCAAATCCTGAACGTAAAGCGGCTGGGCGTAGACCTGCGCATCCACATTATCCGTGAAAAGTTTTCCGAATGAAGACGCTACGTTCAACGGCGTCAAAATGGTTTCAGAAGTGTTTGCCCCGGTGCGCCCCAGGTCGTTGTGCTCCGTCAAAACATTAACCGCCATCGCCTTTGGCAAAACCAGCGCGATTGCAATAACGAAACACGTCAGCTGCCTCTTGGCAAACAAGCTCAATCACCAATGCTTGTACCAATTTTCGGAATTCCTGTCAATTCAATAACAAAATCAATAAATAAATCCCGCGAATAGGGGATGAATTTACCACGCCGCAGTTGAACTGGCTCCATTTTGGGTTAGTTTCTCTATGCCATGGAGAATTGTTTGAAGATCGCCCAGGTGGCCCCGCTTTACGAAAGCGTGCCACCAAAATTTTACGGAGGAACCGAACGTGTCGTGTCCTATCTCACTGAAGCTCTC
>DASYZW010000491.1:0-3346 GCA_035945915.1 Verrucomicrobiia bacterium
TTACACACTGACGCGCGCGTCCGATAGAAGTCCGTGGCAACTGCAGCGGGCGTGGGAGACCGGCGCAATGGGTCAAGTTGTTAATGAATATCCCGCGCGGCGATATCAGGGGGATGACGAACGATAAAAACGGGCAGGATAGGACATAGCGGCTGTATCAGTGAATTGAAAGGCCCCATTGGCGGGGGCTACATTCGTATAAATTCCCTGCCACGAAGGCGTTGCCAGGTTGGTTGCGGTCAAAATCCGGTTTGTGCTGTTGGGGGTCGTCACCAGGCTGAAAGTGAAAGTGCCGGAGGAGTTGCGCCGGGGTTTGGAAATCATCGTCAGAACATTCGCCTGGACGATATATGCGGAAACATTCGTCCCGGCAAGGGTGAACGCGCCGCTTGCATAAAGGCGGCCCATCCCATCTGAAACCAGACCGTTGACCAGAATCAAGGGCCCGAGTCCGGAGCCTACGGGCGACCAATGAGTGCCGTTCCATTCGGCAATCCCAATGGCATAATTACCACCAGCGTTGGTGATTTGGCCGCCGGCGTATAGATTACCCGCAGG
Source organism: Verrucomicrobiia bacterium (assembly GCA_035945915.1). Lineage (GTDB taxonomy): Bacteria > Verrucomicrobiota > Verrucomicrobiia > Limisphaerales > UBA11358 > UBA11358. Next base: position 559 of record DASYZW010000491.1, read on the forward strand.
GTCCAAAGTCAATGCGTTAACATCGATTGTTACTCCCGAACCCAGGGCAGCCCAATTGCTTCCGTTCCATTGGGCAATGTTTGTTGCGGCGTTGCCGCCGGCCGAAGTGAACGATCCCCCGGCGTAAAGGACATTTCCCGGCCCGGTTTTCAAAGTATAAATCGTGCCCGAAATCCCCGATCCTAAAGCAGACCAATTGATTCCATTCCATTTCGCAATTGAGTTGGCCGATACGCCGCTTACAGATGTGAAGTTGCCACCCACATAAAGATTGCCGGCGGAATCAAGCGCGGCGGCGTATCCGTAATCGCCGCCTCCGCTCAGCCCGGATCCCAATGCCGACCAACTTGCGCCGTTCCATTTTGCAATATCATTTGCTGAGACGCCTCCGGCTGATGTGAACACGCCGGCAGCGTACAAGTTGCTTCCGCCGTCTGAAACCAGGTCCGAGATAAATGAACCGCTGATTCCTGTTCCCAAGGCTGACCAATTGCTTCCGTTCCATTTCGCAACCAGGTTGACGGCATTTCCGCCGGCCGATGTAAGTGTGCCTCCTGCATACAGGTTGCCTGCGTTATCCGCAGTGATCGTACTCGCTTCGCCGACCACGCCAATGCCAAGCGCGGACCAGCTGCTGCCATTCCATCTGGCAATGTTGCTTGCGATGATCCCACCGATGGAAGTGAACGGGCCGCCGGAGTAAAGGTTGCCGCTGCCATCAAGGGCCACTGTGTAAGTATAGGGATAACACCCCGGGCCCGTGCCCATGTTGGTCCACGTGTTGTTGAACCATTTGACGATAAATGTGCCAGCGGGAGGCGTCGCCGATGTGAATTGGCCTCCCACGTATACCGCGCCTTGCGAATCCACTCCAATGTCATTCTCTTGGAAAGCAGGCATGCCGGCCCCCAGCGGCGCCCAACTGCTGCCGTTCCATTCGGCAACATGATTGACCGTGGTGCTTCCTGATGTCGAAAAGAAACCGGTTGCGTAAATATTGCCGCTGCTGTCCATGACAAGACCATTTACGGTACTGTTGAAACCCTGGCCTAGTGGCGACCAATTGCTGCCATTCCACTCCGCCACTCGGTTTGCGGCAACCCCTCCGGCGGTCGTAAAGGCGCCGCCGGCGTATAGGTTATTATGTGAGTCCAGGACGAGCGTTCCCACTCCCAGGTTCATCCCGGAGCCCAGGCTGGACCAACTGCTCCCGTTCCATTCAGCGATGTAATTCATCGTGGAACCATTTACCACCGTGAATGCACCGCCGGCATAGACGTTTCCCGAACTGTCAATAATCAGCGCATTGACATTGGCGTTCATACCCGAACCCATCGCGGACCATGAATTGCCATTCCATTTTGCGACATTGATTGCCCCGACACTTGTATTTGTCACATAGCCTCCCACATAGACGTTTCCTGAACCATCTGCGGCTATCGCAAGAGGATCTCCATTGATTCCTGCTCCCAAGGGAGACCATGAACTGCCGTTCCATTTAGCAACATTGGTGATTCCCGCAGCCCCGTTTGTAAAAATGCCAGCCGCATAGAGATTACCTGAACCGTCCACAGCCAAAGCATGCACTGAGGGCGCTAGCCCAGTTCCCAAAGCTGACCAGGTCGTGCCGTTCCACTTGGCGATACCTTGCGCGGCGGCGGACCCTATCGCGGAAAAGCTCCCTCCGACATACAGCGTACCGGTCGATTTATCTTCCAGTATGGCATTCACAACTCCGTTCGCGCCGTTCATTGAACCAAGACTCACCCAAACGGCGTCGGTCAACGCGGCATTCGCGCCATTGGATGCGGCGATCATGGCAACTATAGGCAGAAAGCAGAGTTGCAGGCATTTCATTGGATTTCCTTTGAATTTGGAACGGCGCTATTGTAATGGTTTTAGTTTCAGAAAGTCAATTAAATTCTTTCGCCTTCCAAACTTCTGAACTCACTTCCTTGACTTGTGGCCGCCGGAAACTAACCTCCGTTTTCATGAAAAACGTCATTCTTGCATTGCTTCTGGTATTTCCCGTGGCCATCCACGCGCAAACCGCGCCAGGCGAAACGGTTGAGACGCTCGTCTGCGTCCGGCACGGAGAAAAGCCTCCCGGCGGTCTCGGACAACTCAACTGCCGCGGACTAAATCGCGCTCTGGCATTGCCCGGCGTCCTTTTGAAAAAATTCGGGACGCCGCAATTCATCTTCGCGCCCAATCCCACGCAAAAGGTCGACCCGGGCGGTTACTATTACGTCCGTCCCCTGACAACCATCGAGCCGACCGCCATCCGATGCGGACTTCCGGTGAACACGGAATTTGGTTACCGGGAAATCAAAGGCTTGGAACAGGAACTGGATAAACCGCCGTATCAAAATGCCACGGTCTTTATCGCGTGGGAGCACGTGTTGCTTGATGACTTTGCAAAGAACCTGGTCAAAGACAATGGAGGAAATCCCGCGCAAGTGCCGGTTTGGCCGGGACAGGATTATGACACCATCTTCTTAATCAGAATCACGCGAAACGGCCCGCACACGTCCATTACCTTCACAATCGACCATGAGGGATTAAACAACCTGAACGATAATTGCCCCGATTGATTATGCTTTCTTGATTTCATGGCAGTACATTCTGCCATGATAACAAACGACGACGCTGGCTAATTCGTCCGCCGGCAATTTGGGAAAAGCATAAAATTGATAGTCCGTGGCGTAGTCGCCGGCTGTGCCGACGGCGAAAATAAATGGCTTGGCTATTTGCGGCGCCACCGTTCCGTCACGGCGCAACAACCAGA
>DASYZW010000492.1:0-6630 GCA_035945915.1 Verrucomicrobiia bacterium
GCACGGTTTCCTTGCTTCCCGACATGGCGGCATAATGAAGGGGCGTATCGCCATTTTTGTCCCTGGCCTGGATGTCCGCGCCGCGCGAGAGCAATAACTCGGCCTGCTGCGGGCGGTTAAATTGGGCCGCCTTGTCCAATGGGGTGGCCTGCGCCTGGTCGCGGGCATTCACATCCGCGCCATGGGCCAGCAATAATGAAACGATATCGCCATTGCCGTTGCCGGCGGCCAGGTGAAGCGGAGTGTCGCCGACAATGTTCTGCGCATTCACGTCGGCTCTTTCTTCGATCAAGAGTTCGGCCAGCGGCTCATAATCGCGCGCGGCCGCCCAATGCAGCAGGGTATCGCCGCCTTTATCGGTTTTGGAAACCAGGGAAGGGTTGGATTGAACGAGTGCGCTGACTTTTTGGACATCGTTATCCTTAACCGCCGCGTCCAGGGTGTGCCGGGTTGAGGCGCAGCCGGCCAGGGCGGCTATGCAAGCGGCCGCGGGAAAGAGGGCCATAAAGCGACGGGCACGGGAGCGTTGAATCCGACCGAATAAAGCGAGCACATTCATTTTATCAGGTACGCCGAATTTACGTGAAAGGTCAAATGGAAAAGTTTAAAATACGATGTGATTGCGCTTCTGGATTATGGCTCGGGCAACCTGCGCAGCGCGCATAAGGCGCTGCTCAAGGTGGGCGCGGAGGTGCGCATCGCCAAAACGCCCGCTGAAATGCGCGGGGCCGCGGGCGTTGTGCTTCCGGGGGTCGGGGCGTTTGACGATTGCATGAACGCGCTGCAACGGCAGGAACTGTTTGAAGCATCGCGCGATTTTATCCGGACCGGCAAACCGTTTCTCGGGATCTGCGTCGGCTACCAGGCATTGTTTGAACGCAGCGAAGAGTTTAATTCCTGCGCGGCCGGGCTGGGGGTATTCAAAGGCAGCGTCGTCCGATTTTCAAAAGACAACGGCCTGAAGATTCCGCAAATCGGCTGGAACCAAATCGAAATTACCCGGCCTGATTGCCCCTTATTTCGGGGAATTGAAAGCGGCAGCTACGTTTATTTCGTTCACAGTTTCTTTCCCAAACCCGAGGACCAGGCGATTGTCGTAACCCGGACGGAATACGGGGATGCGTTTGCGTCGGCCATTTGGAGGGAAAATGTGTTTGCCACGCAATTTCACCCGGAAAAAAGCCAGAACACCGGCCTCCAACTGCTGAAAAATTTTGCCGATTTTGCGAAACGGAATTAACCGTGCCGCAGTGGGGGTGAACCCTGGCCCGCTACGTCAAGCTTCAAGGCGACGGGTCCACTTAACGATCCAATACGGATTTGAGTTGCGGTTCAGATTTTAAGATTGCAAGTTTTCAGGCATCAGCGCTTAAATCGCACTAGTATCTTGCGCGCTATGAAAACTTCGGACTGTTTCCGCCGGTGGGGCGTTGACTTGTATGTGTTGCATCGCGGGCCGAAATTTCGCGGAGCGCGCGAACCCATTATGATTTCGGCAATTTACCCTTGAAACATTTCAAAGCCATAGCGGCGATGTCGCTGAACCGCGTGATCGGCGCGGATGGAAAGATCCCCTGGCATTTGCCGGAGGATTTCCGGTGGTTCCGGCAAAAGACGATGGGGAACGTCATCGTCATGGGACGCAAAACATTTGAGAGCCTGGGGCACGCGCTGCCGAGCCGCACTAATCTCGTTCTCACCCGTCATCCTCAAAGCCTGATCCGTCATCACCCGGAAATCTTTGGCCAGTACCACGAATGGCGCGGAGGCAAACACATAAAACGGCCATACCAATTTCACTTTTCCAAACTCGGTGAAAAGACTGAGACCGAAATCTTCATATTTAATTCGCTGGAAAAACTGAATCCGGAGGAATTTCCGAACGATATTTATATCTGCGGCGGCGCGCAGATTTATGAGGAGGCGTTGCCGAGATGCTCGGACCTGTACCTGACCCTGGTGAACCGGGAGGTTCCGGGCGATACATTCTTTCCGGCATTTGAAAATAAATTTAAACTCGCGGAGGAGGTCCGCGACATGCTTGAATTTAAAATCCTGCACTATCGGCACAAGAGCCTCAGCGGCGCCTGACGTTCGCAAACCGAGCCGCCAGCCGCAGGCATCCGCACCGCGCCAGGACGATTGCGCCATGGGCCTACACATTTTTTGAGACTCGGGAATGCATCAGGAAACGAAGCTCAAAATGTCGATTTTGTTGTGAAATTGACAAATTTTAGGGAGGAAGGAGGAAACGAAGGATTTGGGCCGAACGTCGGCCTCGCAAGGGATTAGCAGAATGAACTGAATTTTGAACTGGAGGGAACTGAGAGGAGAATTGCGGTTTGAAGCCACAGATGAACACAGATGGGCACAGATGGGATGTGCATTGAAGTTGGGATTCGTGTTACATTGTTACATCGTTGAGGTTCAATGACTTGCTGTGTTACACAGTTTGTTACGCGCTGTTACATTTTATAGATGATTGAATATCAAGCACTTGCAGTGTTACATTAACGATAACGGGATGATTGAGATCATTGGCTAGCTAGTTAGCTCACTGCTTACGATTGGAGAAAACGCTCGATTTTTGCCACAAATCGGTCAGGTTTATCGCATGGTGTCAGCGCCGGTTTGAAAATTCGGATGGATCGGTTATTCGTAGGCGATGAAATGAGGATTGCTCAAGGACCGGGCGGGCTTACGGCTCAACGCCGATCAGAACAAGCGGCACAGCCGGAACGCCGCGGCCATTGCGAACGATGTTATAAAGCTCGCCTTCAAAATACGCCGGCCCGGATGACATTTCAGACTGGAGGGATTTCATCGCAAGAATTTCGATTCCGACATCAATGTGGTCACGGACGTAAAAGGCCAGGTGCTTGGCGAAAAGGTCATATGCCACGAATGAGTATTTTCCGAATTGCACCTCGATTGCAACACGGTCTTTGACGAAGTCCGTTTGATTATAGCTGAAAATCGCTTTTTCTCCGGCGGCCTCTATTTCCGCTTTTTGTTCCTCCGCGGATTTCGTCATCGTTTGCCGAATCAGCCAATTCTTTTTCCGAAGAAGGTCGCAGAATGTCTGATTCATTCCGATGGGACTGAAAAGAATCTTTCCAGTCTTGGCTTTCTCCCTGCTGACCTTGGTTTTGCAGGCATTGCCGTCAACCGCTTTAATCACATCCTGGACTTCTTTCCAGAGCCTTTTTTTGCGGATCGATAAGTACTCCAAACCATTTAGATGTGAATAGGCTTGGACGATTTTCATTTGTGAGAGCGCGCGGATCGTTCGAGGAAGGTGACCTGGAAGGCATCGGTCTTTTCGGCCAGCCAGGGAGCGGTCAGCAAATTACGGCCGGCGTCCTTTGGATCGAACACTGGGCGATGCATCGGTCTGACTGGAAGTTGACTGTCGATGGCCAGGCTGATCCTCGATTTTGCCAATTCGACATATTTATTTACTAGCTCCGCACCGATGCCGCGTCTTTGACGGCGAATCGCGGCGATCACGGAGGTTCCAGTCCCTAGAAATGGGTCGAGGACCCAATCATTTTCGCGGGAAAGGGATAAGACCAGGCGCTCAACCAGCTCGACGGGAAATTGACACGGGTGGCCCGTTTTCTCGACATGGTTGCTCTTCACATTTGGAATGGTCCAGACGTCGCCAGGGTTTTTCCCCAGCGGGTTGCAGGAATATTGGCCTGCCTTGGGTCCTTTGAAATGTTTCTTCCCGGGGTATTTCTGCGCCACGCGGATTGGATCCACGTTAAAAACGTAGTTCTCGCCCTTCGTAAACCAAAGGATGGTTTCGTAACGACCCGACAAACGCCGTGAGCAATGCAGACCGTGTTCGAAATGCCAGACGATGCGATTGCGCAGTTTCAATTTCAGGTCCGCAAAAACCGGATAGAGCAAAGCGTCAAGAGGGATGATCGCCCCATTTTCGACGTAGTTACCGACCTCCCAGCAAATGCTGCCGCCATCCGCAAGCACCCGTACGCATTCTGTTATCACTTCGCGTTGCTGTGAAATATAGTCGTTCAAATGGAGCCGGCTTTCGTACTCTTTCCCAAGATTATATGGCGGTGAAGTGACAACGAGTTGGACAGAACCATCCGGAATGTCCTGCAGCATCTCCCGGCAGTCGCCCTCAAAAACCACCGCATGAGCATCCGATTTGAAACGGGATTCGATCTTAAAGCCGTTCGTCATTTTATACGTGAAGTTTAATTTATTATAGGTGCGCGGCAAGTGGTAACGGACGCAATCGAAAAAAATAATGAAACCGCCTGTCATCATGCAAGACGGACCAGCAAGCCGCAAGCATAACGGGCGCATCTCGGTTTTGAGTTCAGAGTCTCGTCACGGGCGGGTTGCCCAAATCAATTTTTCCAAAATTTTTGTAATGGGCGTGGGAGGGGAAGCCGATAGAAGTAGTATATGATGGGAACCACCGATCGCAGATCCTCCACGCCGCGCCTCAATTACACCGGCTATCTCTTTGAGATCGATGTCTACCGCAAATGCCCGTTGTCCAGGCTTCACGGCGTCAACAAAGCTTTTCACCTTTTCACGTTGGCTGTCGCCTTAATCGAACGTATCGACCTGTCAAAAATCACTTCCAAAATCCCCCACCCGAGCCTGAATTGAACCTTCGCGTCATAAAGCAGATCAATGTACGATTTCGCGTAACGCGCATGCATGAGAGATCGGAGGTAGTTCGCTCTCTGGAACCCCTCACTTTTTAAGAATCCCTTCCCCAGGCGCTGAACCCGGAGCCGCCCAGGGATCGCACCCGGAAACCCTCACAGTTTTGCCATCGATTCTATATGTTATGTCGAAGACAACGGGCGCCGTCGACCTCCGGCAGCCCTCAACTTGTGCCATTTGCACTGTGCCATCTTGCTTAAGGCTGTGCCAATTCGGCCCTTTTGGCACTGATTGAGAATCGTGCGTGCCAATATGAATCCGCGTATTTCCCTTTGTTTGTGTGATTTTCACTGCCAATGGCACAACGGCATTGTCGCTGCTTAAACGTATTCCAAACGGTTCCGTGACGGAACATTACGAAAGAATTTTTATGGCAAAAGTTTTAGGCATCGATTTGGGAACAACGAACTCGTGCATGGCAGTGATGGAGGGCGGCGAGCCGCTGGTTTTGGAAAATTCCGAGGGAAAACGGACAACGCCCAGCGTCGTCGCCTTTTCGAAGAGCGGTGAACGACTGGTTGGCGAGGCGGCCAAGCGCCAGGCGGTGACGAATTCGCGCAATACGATCTACTCGATCAAGCGTTTCATGGGACGCAAATTTGATGAAGTGTCCGAGGAGATCAAACGCGTCCCCTACAAGGTCGTCAAAGCCTCGAACGGCGACGCCGCGGTGGAAGTGGAAGTGGAAGGCAAAGCGAAACAATTTTCACCGCCGGAAATTTCGGCGATGATCCTGGCCAAGCTAAAGGCTGACGCCGAAATGCGCCTGGGCGAGAAAATCACCCAGGCGGTCATCACCGTTCCGGCGTATTTTAATGATTCCCAGCGCCAGGCCACCAAGGATGCGGGCCGCATCGCGGGTCTTGAGGTGTTGCGCATTATCAACGAGCCGACGGCCGCATCGCTGGCATACGGCCTTGATAAAAAGAAGGACGAAAAAATCGCGGTCTACGACCTGGGCGGCGGCACGTTTGATATTTCCGTGCTGGAAATTGGCGACGGCGTCTTCGAAGTCAAAGCGACCAATGGCGACACCCACCTGGGTGGCGACGACTGGGACAATCGCATCATGGACTGGATCCTTGACGAGTTTAAGAACGACAGCGGGATGGACCTGCGCAAGCAGCCTGATGCCTTGCAGCGCATCAAAGAGGAGGCGGAAAAGGCGAAAATCGCGCTGTCCAGCGCCCAGCAATACGACATCAATTTGCCGTTCATCACGGCAGATGCCAGCGGACCCAAGCACATTCAAAAGTCGCTGACGCGCGCCAAGATGGAGCAGCTCACCGACCAATTATTCGAGCGGACGATCAAGCCCGTCAAAGCGTGTCTCACGGATGCCGGGATTGAGGCCAGCAAGATTGACGAATTGGTGCTCGTGGGCGGCATGACGCGCATGCCCCGGGTGGTGGAGACCGCGAAATCGCTGGTCAATAAGCCGCCGCACCAGGGCGTGAACCCGGACGAAGTGGTTGCCGTGGGCGCGGCCATCCAGGCGGGTGTCCTCAAGGGCGAAGTGAAAGACGTGTTGCTGTTGGATGTGACCCCGCTGTCGCTCGGGATCGAGACGCTGGGCGGCGTGTTTACGAAATTGATTGAGCGCAACACGACGATTCCGACGCGGAAATCGGAAATCTTTTCGACGGCCAGCGACAATCAGCCGGGAGTGGAAATTCACGTGCTCCAGGGCGAGCGCCAGTTTTCGCGGGATAACAAGACCATTGGCAAATTCAATTTGACCGACATTCCGCCGGCTCCGCGCGGGGTGCCGCAGATCGAAGTGACCTTCGACATAGACGCCAACGGCATATTGCACGTGGGGGCGAAGGACCTCGGGACGGGCAAGGAACAGAAAATTACCATCACGGCCAGCAGCGGTCTTTCGAAAGAGGAGATCGAGAAGATGCGCCGGGATGCCGA
>DASYZW010000493.1:0-6409 GCA_035945915.1 Verrucomicrobiia bacterium
TAATGGTATTGGCATTAGGAATATCCAGCCCGCTCTCGATAATGGTCGTCGAAAGCAAAACATCCGCTTCGCCGTTGACGAATGTCATCATGATCTTCTCGAGTTCATCCGCATCCATCTGGCCGTGGCCGACGACAATGCGGGCGTTGGGCAGGAGCATTTGCAATTTGCCGCGCATCATTTCAATCGTCATCACGCGGTTATGCAGGAAAAAGACCTGTCCGCCGCGGCCCAATTCACGCTGAATGGCGTCGCGGATGACTCGTTCGTCGTATTGCGTAACGACCGTTTGCACCGGCAGCCGGTCGTGCGGCGGCGTTTGGATGGTGCTCATGTCCCGCGCGCCGGTTAGCGCAAGGTAGAGGGTGCGTGGAATCGGCGTGGCGCTCAGTGTCAGCACGTCCACCAGCGTGCGCAATCGCTTGAATCTTTCCTTGTGCAGGACGCCAAACCGCTGCTCCTCGTCAATCACCACCAGCCCCAAATCCTTGAAAGCAATGTCATTCTGCAAAATGCGGTGCGTGCCAATCACAATATCCACTCCGCCGGCCGCCAGGTCCTTTACCACCTGCTGTTGTTGGCGCCGCGTTCGAAATCGCGAAAGCAGCTCCACGCGAACCGGATAATCGGCCATCCGTTCGCGAAAATTATTAAAATGTTGCTGCGCCAAAACCGTCGTCGGAACCAGCACAGCCACTTGCTTGCCGTCCATCACGGATTTAAAAGCGGCCCGGATCGCCACTTCGGTCTTCCCATACCCGACGTCGCCACATATCAGCCGGTCCATCGGCCGCGGCTTTTCCATATCTTCCTTCGTCTCGGCAATTGCGGCCAGTTGGTCCGGAGTTTCCTCATAGATAAACGCGTTTTCAAATTCCCGTTGCCAGGGCGAGTCGGGTTTAAAGGCATGACCCGCCTGCGTTTCCCGCGCGGCCTGGATGCGCAACATCTCTGCTGCAACGTCCCGCACCGCCTCTTCCGCCTGCTCTTTCGCCTTGCGCCAGCGGTTCCCGCTCAGCGTGTTGAGCGGCGGATTCGCCTTGCCCGCGCCAACATACTTGCCCACCAGGTGCGCCTCGCTCACCGGCACGTAAAGCTTCGGCGGCTCAACCTCCGCCCCGGAGCGCGCGTACTCGATGACCAAACATTCGGTTTCGCCCGGCTTGCCGGCCGATGCCGGAAGATTTTTCAGGCCAAGAAATTTCCCGATCCCATATTGGACGTGAACGACGAGGTCGCCTTCCTCGAGGTCCGTGAAGTCGATGTCCAGGGCCGACCGCGCGGCCTGGGCATGCGCCGATTTCAGCCGGCGCGGTCGTTGAACTTTGTAACGGCCAAAAATCTCGGCATCCATGACGACTACAAGTTTGGCGTCGTCGCAAATAAACCCGCGTGAAAGCGCGCCGACCTGGAGGGCGGGACGCATGTCCTGGCCAATGTAGTCGCGCCAAATCTCCGCAAAACGGTCCCGTTCGCCCTCATTATTGCAAAAAACGTAAACGGCATAGTCCTGGCGCAGCCATCGATGCAGTTGATTGAAAAACTCACGGCGTTGCGCCTCCGCAACCTGCAGGTTGCCCGCATATTCCGCGAGCGGACGAAACGTTTCCAGGCTTTGAAATTGCGGCGTGCCGCTGGGACGCGTTTCAGGCTCAACATCCCCGGTCGATTCGGACAAAGCGACGGTGGTAAAACCGTCCGTTCGCTTTTGAAAATCTTCCCAGGAAATAAAAAACGCATCATTCGCCGGAATCCGGTCCGCATAATCGTTGGCCCGGATGGAAAGTTCCTCAGGCCCGCAAAAAAGAAAAAGCGCGTCGGACGGCAGGTAATCCGCAAGCGTCGCCAGGTTTTGCTCCTGGCGTTTCAATAGCGCCAGCTCGCCCGCCGGTGGAATCGTCACTTCGGGAATTTCCTGGCGCGATATCTGGGTCAGCGGGTCAAATTCGCGCAACGATTCAAGTTCATCCCCAAAAAACTCCAGCCGCACCGGCCAGGGACCGGTCGACGGAAATAGATCCACGATGCCTCCACGCAGGGCGATTTCGCCTTTTTGTGAAACTTGCGCCTCGGGTTCGTAGCCCTGCTCTTCCAGCCATTCAATGAGATCCAGCGGCGCAATTTTGTCTCCCCTCCGCATGCGCCGGGCGCGATTTTTCAGGTCGCCGGGCGCGAATGTCTTTTGCAAAAGCGCCGCGACATTGGTCACAACCGAAGGCGCGCCGTTTGGATTTTCGCGCGGCTGCGTACCCGACTCCGCTCCAACCCTTTGGAGCAAGGTGACGAGGGTTTGAAGCCGGTCGCTGATGACATCCGAGTGCGGCAATTTTCCTTCGTGCGGAAACACTTCCCATTCGGGATAGAACAGGAGGGGCGGCTGGATCGGCGGATTCAGATTCAGCCAGGTTCCAAAATCCTGAAAAAACAACTCCTGCGCCCTGAGATTTTCAGTGACGATTATGAGAGCCCGCGCCGGGAAGTCGCGTTTCAGGAGGGCGGCGATAAATGGCCAGGCTGGTGAAGCAATGCCCGAAAACGAAAACGCTCCGCCACCCTCCAATCGCCGCGCCAGGGACTGGACAGCGGGAGCTATTGCGATTTCAGCGAACAAATGGCTTGTCGCGATATGGACCGAACTTTGCGCCAAGCGGATGGAATGTCGCAGTCAAAGGCATCCGCGTCAAACGTCAATTAGCCGGAGAAATTTGCCGTTAAAAGGCAAAATCTTTTATTGAAAAGAAACTTGAAAATGGAGGTCTAAAACCCATAACATTGGGCAGATGGAGCGGATGGCATGGGGATTCTCCCAGATGACAAAACGGGCCACCCCGACACACCCAACCTCTCCAGTTTGCAAACACTTCTTATTTTGTTAGAATAGAGAGATATTTATGAGTTTGGCTCCGTTCAGCAACCTCGCCTACATGGAGTTGCTTTACAGTCGTTACCAGCGTGATCCTCAATCGGTCCCGGCTGAGTGGCGTCGTTATTTCACCGAAACCGTCGATGAAAAGAAAAATGGCAACGGTGAAACCACGCCTGCTTTCGCCCCGCGCAGCATTTTTAATCCTGCCGCCCTGGCCGCCCCAACTGAATTTTCGCCCGATACCTGTCCCCCCGGCATCCAGGAACGCCTGTACGAAATGATTCGTAATCATCGCGTGCGCGGACACATGATTGCCCAGGTCGACCCCCTCGGCTCTCCCCGCCCGGTCATGCCTGAGCTCGAACTGGATTTCTATGGCTTTAGCGATAGCGAACTGGATACGCCCATCAATTCCGCGACGCTCCCCTATAACACGCCGCTGACCATCCGCGAAATTTACCAGCGATTGCGCAACACGTACTGCCGTTCCATTGGCGCCCAGTTCATGCACATCGGCGACGTCGCCATCCGCCAATGGCTTCAGCATCGGATGGAACTGACCCAGAACCACATCGACCTTTCGCGCGAGGCGCAAATTCGCATCCTGACCCGGCTTACCGACGCCGTCATTTTCGAAGAATTTCTCCGCAAAAAATTCCTCGGCGCCAAAACATTTTCTCTCGAGGGCTGTGAAACGCTCCTCCCCTTGCTGGATTTGGCCGTCGAAAAGGCCGGCAGCCAGGACGTGCGCGACATCGTCATCGCCATGGCGCATCGCGGCCGGCTCAACGTGCTCGCCCACATCGCCGGAAAAGATTTCTCGCGGATTTTCCGCGAGTTCAGCGACAAGGAACCGGAACAATGGGAAGGTCGCGGCGACGTCAAATATCACAAGGGTCACAGCGGTTATTGGACCCGCGCCGACGGCGAAAACATCCATATTTCGCTTTGCTTCAACCCCAGCCACCTGGAATACGTCAACCCGGTCGCCATGGGCCGCACCCGCGCCCGCCAGGACCGGCACGGCGATTATGTGCGACGCCAGGTCTTCTGCCTCCTGATTCACGGCGATGCCGCATTCGCCGGCGAAGGCATCGTGCAGGAAACTTTGAACTTGAGCGAATTGGCGGGATACACCGTCGGCGGAACGCTGCACGTGGTGATGAACAACCAAATTGGCTTCACCACGACGCCGGAAGAATATCGTTCCACCGCCTACGCCACGGGCATCGCCCGCATGTTGCAATCTCCGATCTTTCACGTGAATGGCGAAGATCCCGAAGCGGTCGCCCAGGTCGTAAACCTGGCCCTCGATTTCCGCCAGGAATTCCAAAAGGACGTTTTCATCGATATGTACGGCTATCGCCGGTTCGGCCACAACGAGACGGATGAGCCCACGTTTACCCAGCCTGTTCTCTATCGGGCCATCAGCCAGCGTAAAAGCGTGCGTGAAGGTTACCTCGAACACCTGCAAAAACTGCACGGTGTCACGGCGGAAGAAGGCGAAAAAATCTCGCAGGAACGCCACGAAAACCTCGAGCGCGAATTGGCCGCGGCCAATCAGAGTCCCGCTCAAACAAACCAGAATCAAACAAACGGGCACAACGGCCCTAAAAAAGGCGGTATCTGGAACGATTATATCGGCGGTCCTGAACCGCGCCAGGACATCGAAACGGGCATTGCGCCTGAACGATTCTCAGCGCTGCTTCACAAGCTCTCGGTTGTTCCCGAGCATTTTCATCTCCATCCGAAATTGCAACAGACCATGGAGCGCCGCAAGGAAATGGCCGATGGCAAAGCGCCGCTGGATTGGGCCGCCGGCGAGGCGCTGGGCATGGCGTCGCTCGCGGACGAGGGCGTGCGTGTCCGGTTGACCGGCCAGGACTGCGCCCGCGGCACCTTCAGCCATCGTCACGCGGTCTTGTACGATTACGAGAACGGGACTCCTTACAGCCCGATTCAACATTTGTCGGACAAACAGGCCCCGGTGGAAATCGTGAACAGCCCGCTTTGCGAAGCCGGGGCGCTCGGTTTCGAATACGGCTACAGCCTCGATTTTCCCGAGGCGCTCATGTTGTGGGAGGCCCAGTTCGGAGACTTCGTCAATGTTGCCCAGGTCATTCTGGACCAATTCATTTCGAGCGCGGAGGACAAATGGCGCCGGCTCTCCAGCCTGGTCATGCTCCTGCCGCACGGCTTCGAAGGCATGGGTCCCGAGCATTCCAGCGCGCGCATCGAACGGTTCCTCACCATGGCCGCTGAAGATAATATTCAGATCGTCCAGCCCACCACGCCGGCCCAGCTCTTTCACCTGCTTCGCCGCCAGCAGCTCCGCAAATGGCGCAAGCCGCTCATCGTCTTTACGCCCAAGAGCCTGCTCCGCCATCCCCGGGTCGTGTCTCCCATGTCCGATTTTGTCAGCGGCCATTTCCAGAAATTCCTCGCCGACGATTTGCCTCCGCAAAACATCCGCCGCGTGCTGTTGTGCACCGGAAAAATTTATTACGAACTGCTCGCTTATCGCGAACAGAACCAGCGCAACGATACCGCCATCATCCGGATTGAGCAACTATACCCGCTGCGTGATGAAATGCTGGAGAAAATTCTTCAGGCCTACCCGGACAATACGCCGGCCTTGTGGGTGCAGGAAGAGCCGTTCAACATGGGCGCCTGGCGTTATCTCCACGAAAAATTTGGAAAACATCTCTTCGGCCGTTTGCCATTCGCGCCCATCAGCCGCCATGAGTCCGCCAGCCCGGCCACCGGCTCTTCCAACGCGCATAAACTGGAGCAGCGGCAATTGATCGAGCGCGCTTTCGGAGACAGCGTGGACGCGGCAAAGCCCGCGCTCAATCGCGCCGCCGCCGCGCCCAAAACCCGGGAAGCGTAGAATCTCCATAATGAGAGCCTTTTTCAATGGCCTGGTCCTGGGAATTATTTTCGGCGCCGTCGCTTTCTGGTATATCCAGAAGAAAGCGCGCGAGCATCCCGAAGCCCAGCAGCGCTATGAACAGGCCGCCCAACAAAGCGCCAGTAACGCCGGTCATACTGCCCAAAGCATGTCCGACGCGCTCAAGGCCAAATTGGAAACGCTCGATTTAAACGGTGGCCAAATTAAAGACGAATTGGAGCACACCGGCGAAGTCGTCCGCCGCAAGGCCCACGACATCGGCCAGGCCGCCGTCAATACCGCGTCCGATGCCCGCGCCGTCGCCGATATCAAGGCCAAATACGCCATGGATTCCTCGCTCTCCGTCTGGAAAATTTCCGTCAATTGCGATCAAGGCCACGTCAAATTGTCCGGAACGGTCTCTTCGCCGGAGGATATTGGCAAAGCCATTGCCCTGGCCATGGAGGCCCCGGGTGTCCGCGATGTTACGTCCAAGATTCAGGTCCAACCAAATCACTAATTCCTAATCCCATGCCCATTGAATTAACCATCCCTAGCGTCGGCGAGTCCATTACCGAAGTCCAAATCGCCGAGTGGCTCAAAGCCGATGGCGATACCGTAAAAAAAGACGAAAATGTCGCCGTCATTGATTC
>DASYZW010000494.1:0-8083 GCA_035945915.1 Verrucomicrobiia bacterium
CGAGGGCGATACGACAGCGTTCATTCGCCGTGAAATGGAACGGTACGACGGCGACACGGCGATTAAGCTTTATCTCCGGGAAATCGGCCAGGTCAAATTGTTGACGCCCCAGGAAGAAATCGAGTTGGCTGCGCGAATCAAAAAGGGCGACAAAAAGGCCCGCGAACAGATGATTAAAGCCAATTTGCGTTTAGTCGTCAAAATTGCCCGCGATTACGAAGGGATCGGGCTGCCTCTGCTGGATTTGATCAGTGAGGGAAACATTGGCCTCATGAAGGCGGTCGAACGTTTCGATCCAAAAAAGGGCGGAAAGCTGTCCACTTACGGTTCCTGGTGGATCAAACAGGCCATTAAACGCGCCCTTGCCAATCAATCCAAAACGATCCGCCTGCCGGTCCACCTGGTGGACAAAATCTCGAAGATGCGGCGCGTTGGAATGAAGCTGCAGGAGGAACTTGGACGCGAACCAACCGACGACGAATTGGCCGATGAATTGGGAATGACGGCCACGCGCGTGCGGCAAATGCGCCTGGCGGCAATCCGTCCCGCGTCGCTCGATGCACCGATAGGTGATGAGGAATCAAACAGTTTTGCCGAGGTCGTTGAGGACGAAAACGCGACGACGCCCTACGAAGAGCTTGAGGATAAGACGGTCGTAAACATGTTGCGCGATATGGTCGGCCACCTCGACGAACGTGAGGCGACGATTCTACGCTATCGGTTCGGCCTGGACGGGGGCACAGAAAAAACGCTCGAAGAAGTTGGCGAAAAATTCGGCGTCACTCGCGAGCGTGTGCGCCAAATTCAAAACCTGGCTTTGAAAAAGCTACGGAAAATGATCGAGAAATTGGAAGCCGCCAAACAAAAAGAAGAAGCGATCAAATGATTACGCCCCAGGAGATTGCGGCCGCCATCCGCAATGTGCCCGATTTTCCCAAGGAAGGCATCCAATTTAAGGACATCACTCCCCTGCTCGCCGATGCGCGACTGTTTGCGGGGACGATCGATTTGTTGACCGCCAATTTCAAACCCGGCTCCGTGGACGCTATCGTCGGAATTGATGCGCGCGGATTTATTTTTGCTGCCGCCGCCGCTGTAAAACTGGGGGCAGGCTTTGTCCCCGTGCGAAAAAAAGGGAAGCTGCCGTACAAAACTCATGAGCAGGACTATGCCCTCGAATATGGCTCTGCGACCGTGGCGATGCACGTGGATGCCCTGAAGCCCGGCGCCCGGGTATTGCTGATTGACGACTTGCTGGCAACCGGCGGCACCGCCGCGGCTGCGGCTGCGCTGGTGAGAAAATTGAATGCCCAAATCGCCGAGATTACTTTCCTGATCGAATTGAAGTTCCTCAACGGCCGCGAAAAATTAAAGGATTATCCCGTCCGCTCGGTAGTCGTTTATTGAGGGCGTTTAAACGCCGATATCCTCGTTCCACAATTCCGGCCGGGCTTTGATGAAATCCTGCATCAATTGCACACATTCCGGTTCATTGACTATTTCCAATAGCACGCCCCGCGCCCGTAAATGCTCTTCGGGTCCCTGAAAGGTTGCGTTTTCACCGATAACGACGCGCGGTATTTTGTAGAGCAAAACGGCGCCGCTGCACATTGGACACGGGGAAAGCGTGGAATATAAAACGCAACGCGAGTAAATCGAAGACTTGAGACGGCCGGCATTTTCGAGGCAATTCATTTCCGCGTGATGAATGACGCTGCCATTTTGAACCCGGCGGTTGTGTCCGCGGCCAATGATATTTCCGTCACAAACCAAAACTGAACCAATGGGGATTCCGCCCTCAGCAAGGCCGCGCTTCGCTTCATCGATCGCCGCTTGCAGGAAAGCATCCATTGCGTTTGGACCGCGACAGTCCGGTGTCGCCTTTGTCGGTGATTATTTGCCTTTGCCCCAGAATGCCTTGGTGTCCTCGGTCCGTTGCTTGACCTTCAATTGACCGAGGATGGAATGCCAGCCGATATAAACCTTGTGCCATTGGCTTTCAAGGCCGCGTAACGCGCCTTCGCTCATTTCGCTAAGAAAACGCAGCGACGGCGCATTCGTAATGAGTGCGTGAATTTCCTCGCGCGAAAGCGAAGTCATTTCGACGGTGGAAAAAATGATTTCAAGCTCCTGGACAATGACGCTCTTGATTTCGAGGAACTGGGTTTCATCCGCGGCGGTAAATTTCTTTGTCCGAGCGATATTAATGAAATGGTTGAACTGTTTCCAGCATTCGATGTGTGTCTCGATCTGGGTAACCAATTGGTTTAGCTCTTTTGCAGTCATACGCTTTTATTGGGCATTTGAGGCATAGCAACCTGGGGAAACAGGAAAATGATGGCGCCACCCCTCAATTCGCGGGCTGTCACGCGCAAGCTGGCAAAATGAATATTAATTTCGGCGAGCGGCGCCTGGGCGTCGCGGGCTTCGCCAAAAATCCTGAGCACGTCCTTCGCTATCTCCCGCAACAGAGCGGCCGGATAGCTCGAGGAGATGGTCGAAGTAATCGTGTTGCCGTTTCGGTCAACCGTAAGGCTGCCCGAAGGCAGTTCCTGCACGCTGGCCTGGCGGCGAAAGAGCTTTTTTAAGAGTCCCATGACGCTACGAGTTTTTTGGTTCTTTCAAGTACTTGACCGTCCACTTTGTCCGGGGGCCACCCGACGACGAAAAGCTTATTGTCACGGTTCAAGACTAGCACGTTCCGTTCCGCGCAAGACCCCCCGATATATGAAAGAGGTCCTGCCTCAAGCCGTTCCCCCAGCTGCCGTGCCAAATCCATTGACCGGCGCGCCCATTTTGCATGTTGTTCGACGTTTTGCGTGCCCCAGGCTTCGGGTTCCCCTTCCGGCGGCAGGGCTACGACAAACTCCGCGCCTTCCCGCGTCAAAAGTGAAATGCGCCAAACCGTCTTTCGATGGGCTGTCTTTTCGATGATTTCGGTCTGCTGCTCGCCGGATTCGTCCATAGATTGGGCGGATTCCAGCAATAGGGCATTGACCGATTTTTGAATAGACCTCGGATGGTTCGGTTCAGCCGGCAAATTTTCAAATGTGCCCGACTTCCAATACAGAATCTTTCTAAATGCAGTCTCGCCGTGGGCGCCCTGGACTTCCGCGTCTATCAATTCACCGTCCTGGAGCCAAATTTTGGCCACGAGCGGGCCGCGGGTAAGCCGCAGCAGCGTGGAATTGCGAGACAGGCATTCCATTTGGATGATGTCCATGAGGCTCTTATTTTGAATACCGCGAAAGCCGTCGGACATGTCCCGGCCCAGGAGTGATTCAAGGCAATCCAGGAACATTTTCATGTTCTGTTGCATGTCTGTTTTCAGCCAAAACAAGTCCACGCCCAGCGCATAGGCGCGGGAGCGAAATTCCTCATCTTCCAACCCGGTCAAGACGACCGTTCGCAAATCCGGAAACCTCCGGCGAACAATCGCCAGAACCTGCAAGCCGTCAATGCGCGGCATTTTAAGGTCGCAAATCAGCAGCCGAAACCGCTCGGCGTCCAATTGTGCGACAGCGTGTGCGCCAGTTGTGGCAGTCCGAACCTCCGGCTTGCTGGGTAATTGCGCCAGCATTTCGCGGCACATCTCCAACCAGTCGGCCTCATCATCCAAAATCAGTATTTTTGCTTGGTTTTCCATTCCTGCGTCGGCTCCACGGCTAACGGTCTTCCATGACCATGACAAGCATAAAGAAGCAAGAGCCGTTCCGTTTATACGCTAAATTTCCTTAAATATTTGATTCCAACGGTTAAATCGTTCGGCCAGGGGGCGGAAATTGATATTATTTGCCCCCCAACGGGATGGTTTAATTGGAGCCTTTCCGCATGAAGCGCCACCCGCCCAATCAGAGGGCGTTCCTCACGTCCCGGCTTTAAATAAAAATCGCGCTTGAGTCGCGATAGCCAGAGCGGTTTGCCGCCATAAAGCCCGTCTCCCACAATTTTCAGGCCTGTGTGCGCAGCATGCACCCGAATCTGGTGTGTCCGGCCTGTCAATGGCTCACATTTGAGCAGTGCATAACCGAAACGCTCAAAATTCTCAATTACTTCAAATCGCGTCTTCGACTGTTTCCCGTTCTTCCTGTCCACACGCATGACGCCGATTTTCATCGGATGCGGCCCCAGAGGCTCATCGATCTCGAAAGATTGGGCAGGAGGCACGCCGGAGGCAAGCGCCGCGTATTGCTTTAAGGGCTTGTCAGAGCCGAAGAAATTCGCCAGCGCCACCAGCACGGATTTCGTTTTGGCCATGAGAATGACGCCGCTGGTTTCGAAATCCAATCTGTGGGCGTTGGCAAGGTAGGTCAAATTTCTTTCACGCGCCCACGGTTTTTGCGCCGTAATCCCCGCGTGAAGCAATTTGATAAGATTGGGACGCGCCGGATCGTATCGATCGGGCGACGTCAGCAAACCTGACGGTTTATCCAACGCCAGCAGATATTCGTCTTCAAATAAAACCGGCACTTCCCAAAATTCACGGGTGGCCGGCGAAGACAATTTGATGACGCTGCTCATCGAAAATAATCAATAATTCCTGGTCCGATGCGGCCCCGCGTCAGGCAACACAGCCTAAATGTCCCGGCGGCTCTCAGCCGGAACTCTATCTGGCGCCCGCCTCTCTGGCGATTGGAGTGTTGCGCAGTTGCCGGCTGGCTTCGTGTTGAACCCAATCGTTAAAGGCCTGTTGCGAGCGTTGCTCGCGAAGTTCTGCGACAAACCGGGGCATTTCAGTCGCCATTTTCTCCTGATCGATCGGCAATCGCGATTGCACAAATAAAACAAAGCCACCGTCATCCGTTTGGATGAAACCGCTGGCGGTACCGGGGGACGTGGATACCGCAACTTCCTTTAGTTGGTTAACCGTGGCATGGCTTCCTAATTCGGGGACGTCCTGGGTCGCCAACGAAAATGGCGACAGGACCAGGGGTTCAAAGCCATCGGCGAATCCCACGGCAGCGAAGCTTTTTCCCGTTGCCATTTGAAGAGTTAACTGGTGCGCGAAATTTGTTCCGACACGCTGCGCGGTTAATGCGGCCAGGCGTTCGCGCAGGTCCTGGGTGACGCGTCCACGGATCTCTTCCAACGGTGGAATTTCGCTGGGCAAATTCGTTTCAAGCGCGAGGAGATAGACGCCGTTCGGGGTTGGGACAGGCTCGGAAATGGGGGCATCGGGCGTCAAGCTGAACGCTGTTCGGGTGAACGCGGCTGGCGCTACGAATTCCGCCGGGCCATAGTCAGCGCCGAATGGGGCTGGAGTTTCCACGCGGAGCCCTTTCTGATGCGCGGCGATGGCCAGATTCCGTGGCGAAGCCGGCTCCATGCTAAACACGGATTGCGCAAAATTATCCGCCTGCGTGGCCGCGTCTTTCAGTCCCTGCTGGCGAAGCAAAATCTGTCGAATGTCCGCCATTGCTTCATTGGTCGTTTTAGCGTCCGGCGTGGCCTGCATTCCGTATCTTTGAAACGCGTTCGTAACTTCCATCTCCAGATTGCTCGTTCCGATTTCGCTTTGGGCTTCCGCGAGGTAATTGCTTCCGGAAAAAAGAACGTAACTGACTTGAACCCGGTCGGGCAGCCGGTAGTCGGCCATATAATTGGTGTAATATTCGCCAATCTCAGCCGGAGTAATGCTTATCCGGTTGAGATAATTCGAGGCGGAAAAGAATACAATTTGGGCAGAAAATTCCTGGTTTTCACGAACGTACTCGTTCGTTGCCTCCTGCGGAGTAAGTAGTCCTCCGGTTAAACCATAAAGCGATTGCAACTGCTCGATCGCCAGATCATCGCGCACGAAGTTTTCGAAGTCGTCCGCGCTCAGGCCTCTGGGTGTCAGAACCTGGCCGACAAACGCGTTAAAGGGCACCGATTGATCCTCACGCAGGCCAAAAACCCGTTGGAGCGGTGGCGAATGGAGAAAATTCGCGGCAACCGTCTCAGCTTGTTCATCGGTGACGTGCACCCCCAGTTGTTTGGCCTTTTCAACCAGCATCATGCGCACGTAAATGCTTTGTTGCATTCGTTGGGCCGTCTCGGCGCTTTCGTAGGGCCATTGGCCATTGCTAAAGAGATAGTCAAGGTCCACATCGTTTTTTACCCTGTCATACAAATCCTCGCTGACTTTATTACCGTAGATCTCGCCGCCGATCATGTTGGTATTGACTCCGCCACCCCCAGCGTTGCGACTCGGACCGGTACCGATTGTCCCCATGAAAAAAACAAAAGAAAAGATCGTCAGCCCCGCGATAATCCACAGGAGCCACTTTGAATGTTTACGGATTGTATGAATCATTTTATTTTAAAAAAGCGAACGCATAGCCTAACCCGCATGGGTTCCCGGAGTCAAATGGAAAGGGCTGCTCCAAAGGCCGGGAGCGGGCTAATTTGATGCCCGACTTTGACTTGTGAATTAACGGCTTTGCAGCCACCGGGCCGCGTCGGTTGCGGCGTAGGTAATGATCATATCAGCCCCTGCTCGACGCATGGCCACAAGGCTTTCCAGGACCACAGCCCGCTCGTCAATCCACCCGTTTCGGGCGGCGGCTTTGATCATCGCGTATTCAGCGCTGACAGCATAGGCGGCCGTGGGATAACCAAATTCCTGTTTCACTCTGAAGATCAAATCCAGATAAGCCAGCGCGGGTTTCACCATCACGATGTCGGCCCCCTCCTGAATATCCATCGCAACCTCGCGCAAAGCTTCGTTGGCATTAGCGGCGTCCATCTGATAGCTGCGGCGGTCGCCGAATTGAGGCGCCGATTCGGCAGCTTCCCTGAAGGGTCCGTAAAATGCCGAGGCGAATTTAGCAGCGTAAGACATGATCGGCGTCTCGCCGAAACCGTTTTTGTCCAACGCCGCGCGGATTGCCCCCACCCTGCCATCCATCATATCGCTCGGGGCGACAATGTCCGCGCCAGCCTCGGCATGGCTCACAGCAGTTTGAGCCAGAAGTTTTAAAGTGGGATCATTCAAAACCTTGCCATCGCCCGAAACGATACCGCAATGGCCATGTGACATATATTCGCATAGACATACATCCGTGATGACCAGAAGAGAGGGCAATTCTTTTTTAAGGAGCTGGACGGTTTTTTGGACGATGCCATTTTTGGCAAAGGCGCCGCTGGCCTTTTCGTCTTTCTTTTCAGGAATGCCGAACAGCAGCACGGCCGGAACCCCCGCTTTGTGCGCGCCCTCCGCCTCGGCCAAAATCTGGTCTGGCGACAGCTGGAAGACGCCGGGCATCGCCGTGATTTCGCGCCGGTCCTTTTTCCCGAACCGGGCGAAAAGCGGCAGGATCAGTTGTCCGGAATTTAATTGCGTTTCGGAAACGAGCCTTCGCATCGCCGGCGATAAGCGCAGGCGGCGGGGGCGGTAATGCGGGAACCGGCCGGGATTAAAGTTCACGCGGGAAAGTCTATCGATTTTCGGATAAAGGTGCAAAGGCGCATTTGCCCGGAATACCGATCTCAAGAATGGCAAATCGACGATGCCATGCATCGGGCATGGACGAGCAATTCTTCTCGCGCGTCATGCTATCGTGTCGCGCTTAGGCGGCCGAAGACGATTGGCAAGCCATGAACCGAATCGGTTCTGCCAATTTTTGACTGGCCCGCGACTGCGCGATTCTTCTTCGTCCTGGAGCCGGGCCCGCGCACCCAGAATGTCGCCGCGGCCCAGATAGCCTACAATGCAAGTTGGCTCGTCCCGCTTTACCACCGGCAGCCGGCCGACGCTGTGCTTGAGCATTTTGCCGATTGCGTCATGAAGTAACTCATCAGGGAATGCCACGATCAGGGCGCTTTTTCCCGCTTTCAATACCGGCAAATCGCCGGCAGGAACGTTTTCCAAAGCCTGCACCAAATCGCCCCGTGTAATGATCCCGGCCAATCGTTGCGCACGATCCACAATCAGCGTCGCCTGCCGCCGCGAAACGGCGGAATCATTTGTGGCAATGAATCTGGAAAGCTCCGCAACTGTCGTTTCTGCCGTGACGATCGGAATATCCCGGTCCATGACGTCGCCCACTCGCATTAATTCGAATACGTCCACGCTGTACTCGCGACTGATGTGCTGGCCTCG
>DASYZW010000495.1:0-6038 GCA_035945915.1 Verrucomicrobiia bacterium
CGCAAATGAAAATACGCTGTTCGCTCCGAAATTGACATGGAACGGCGGCGTGCCGTTCGGCTGGGACAGCTGGGGAGTGACCAATTATCAGGGTAACATCAGCTATCCCGCGGCTATCGCTGTTTCAGATTCAATTCATACCAATCTTCAAATAAATGGTTTTACAAATGGCGGGACAGTGTATGTCAATCTCGATTCGTATTGGAACAATCTATGGACGGATTGGAGCGGAACCAATTTGCAAAACTTTGTGGCTCACTGCCATGCCAACGGCCAAAAGGCAGGAATCTACTTCACGCCATTTGCTTTTTGGGGAAACGCCAATGACGCGACGAACTACTGGGTCCCCGTCGGCTACCCGCCCAACTATAATTTATACCGCTTTAGCGACATCCTGCTGCGCGATGCCAGCGGAAATGTTATCTCAAATGATGGCGCGCTGGCCATTGACCCGACTCATCCCGGAGCGCGGGGCTACATTGATTATTACCTGTACTGGTTTCAAACCTGGGGCTTTGATTACGTGAAGCTGGATTTCCTGTCCCTCGCTTCTTTGGAGGGAGTTCACTATGACACGAATGTCACGACCGGAATTGAAGCATATAACGCGGGCATGCGATATCTTGCCAATGAGGTCAACGGCAAGATGTTTATGAGCGAATCGATTGCGCCCATTTTCCCTTATCAGTATGCGCAAAGCCGGCGGATCGCCTGTGACGCGCAACTGTCTGAAATCTCCAATACGGCCTACACGATGAACGCGGTATCGTGTGGCTGGTGGATTAGCGGCCGGCTATACGACTTCAATGACCCGGACCTGCTCGTTTTTGACAACGGACCCGACATCAACGAAGTCCAAAGCCGATTAATTAATGGAGCCATCACTGGACTTTACCTGAACGGAAGTGTTTTAACGAATGCCGCGAGCATAGCCATGGCGCAGCGGTGCCTGACCAACGCCGCGATTGACGCGGTCGCGCAAGTCGGAAAAACATTTCGGCCCGTGGATGGTGCGACGGGCACGGGCGCCGGAAATATATTTATCCGGCAGGAAAACTCGAATCATTGGCACATGGCGGTCTTTAATTACACGGCAAGCGCCGCGAATGAAACTGTGAATTTGAGCAGTGCCGGCCTCCCGCCGGGGAGTTACGTGGTAACCAATCTTTGGAACGGCGCCGTTTCATCAGCCGCGGGGTCCTTTACCGTGTCCCTGAACGAGAAACAGGCGGCGCTCTTTGAGTTAGTGCCACAGCAGGCCGCTCCCTCAATCGTTACGCAGCCTGCGTCCTATGCCAATTCGGCGCCAATTTATGCTGGAGTCCCGCTGACAATGTCCGTATCGGCAAATGGTTCACTGCCATTTAGCTATCAATGGTACGAAGTCATCAACGGAGTGACAAATGCTGTTCCAGGAGGAACCAACGCGTCGCTGTTGCATTTGTCGCAAATAAACGACACCAACGGGGCATTAAACTTCTTCGTCGTCGTCACAAACGGCTACGGCTCCGTGACAAGTTCAGTTGTGGCGTTGGATTTGGGTGATGTCGTGCCCGGCATACCGGATGCCCTGAGCGTTCAATTTACCATTACCAATTATGCCGGGTACAATGGCGGCTTTTTTCTTGCGCCCACGGACACGGCGGGAGTTTACGGGGTATCCAATTGGAACGTCTTTGACATAACGCCGGCTGGCGGGAACGCAGGGACTCAGCCAGGCGTGACCTTCAGCAATCTCGTGGACAGGTTCGGCGTCATCTCGCCGGCGTCCGTCAGGGTGGTGAACGTGAGCGATGGGTGGCATCAAACAGCGCTGATTACCAGCGCCGACAATGCCAACGCCAGGTTGATGAACACGTTTTGGAAGACCCACAATGATTCATCACCGTCAACGAACGTCCTTTACACCGCTTTTACCAACATCCCGAACGGTATCTACAGCGCTTATCTTTATTTGATGCAAAACAATGCCGGCGCTACCGGCTGCGTCTATAGTGTTAACGGCTGTACAAATTATTTCAGCGAATTCGTTTCATTTTCTTCAGCAAGCAATTTCGTCACTGCCGTCGATACAAATGGCGCCGTTTTCCCCTACCTGAATTACGTGAGATTAACCGGGCTTTCCACTGGCGGCAGCAATTGTATCGTCGTTGCAACGGTTTGGCTCGGTGGAACAGATGGGATCGGTGTGTGCGGAATACAATTGGTCCCTCCTGTGGTGCTCGCGGCGGGACTCCAGGCAGGCGGGCGGTTCGAACTGCAATTTCCCGCGCCCAACGGCCAATATTACGTCATCGAAAGCTCGACTAACCTTCTGTCGTGGATTCCGCGGGCGACAAATTCGGCAACGGGTGGCCGCATCATTTTCACAAGTCCCGCCCCCACGAATGCCCAACAGTATTACCGTGTGCGGCAAAACAACTTATGAAATATCTCACCATCTACAAAGTCGTTGTCATGGCGCTTTTCCTTTGCACCTCTGCAATTATGGCGCTCGCTGGCCAGGGCGCCGGGCGGATGCTCTACACCGTGCCGAACAATACCTTCATTGAAAATATATCGGGCGAAAATGTCGTAACTATCAACGATAGTTCCGGCTCGATCTCGACACTGCAAACGTTGATCAATAACGCGCGAGCGGCAAATCCGGATTATCTCCTCGTCATTCATTTGCTGAGCGGCGCGACGTACTGGGTCAATAACAGCAGTGGCGGCCTCGTGCTGGGATCTCAGGAATGCCTTGTCGGAAGCGGCGCCCTGCTCGAAGCGACAAACGCTGCGGTGACCAATTCACTGATTACCATCAGCACAGGCTCAACCAACGTCTCCATCGCCGGCGGCACATTGGACGGCAATGGCGCCAACATTTATTGCATTTATGCCCCTGCGTCGGCCGCGCGAGTCAATATAGATAAAGTCACGGCCGGCAACTGCGGGCAGGATTGCATTCAGTTGAACGGCCAGGGCAGCGGCACATTCAACAATGAAATGACCGTCGCGCGATGCGACCTTTCGGGCAGTCCAAACCATTCGGGCATCAGCATCTGGAACGCGACGCAAACCACGTGCGTGGACAACAACTGTCACAGCAATTCCGTCGGCATCTGGCTGGGTAACTGCGCTTACTGCAACATCGCCAACAATTCCTGCGAAAGCAATTCCACAGGCATCAACTGCAATAGCGGCAGCGATAATTACGTTATTAATAACACTTGCAACAACAATGGTACGGGCATTTACGCCGCCGGTTCTGGCAACATGATTGTTTCCGACTTGTTCGCCGGCAATTCTGTCGCGGCAATCAATTCCAGCGGCAGCGGAAATATTTATTGTGACAATGTGTTCACCAATGGCAACGCGGCCAATTTTATCAATGACGGCAACGGCGACGATGTGGTTGCTTACAAGGGCGCTTTGAACGCAGCAAACGAAAATTATTTTTATCCGCCGCTCGTCGACAACCAGCATAACAGCACCATTGTCAACGGCATGGGCCGTTACGACTTGTACGATGACTCGGCGACCACGATTGATGCTATCCAGAGCGAATACAATGCGGCGTTGAGCGCCAATCCGGGCGACGTCATTGTTATGCATTTGAACGGCAGTTACACTGTCGGTTCTAATCCCCTGACACTTTCGTCCGACACGTGCATTTTGCTGGGAGGCACAATTCAAATGAGTTCCTCAAGTGCAAGTGAGGCGATTTACGCGAACGGGGCGAGTTATCTATCTATTTCCGGCGGAACGATTGACGGAGGCACAACCAGTTCTTCCGGGGCCGGGCATGACGCTATTTATTTTACGGGTTGCTCAATGTTTCAAATTGACGGCATGAGGCTGCAAAACTTTGGCACGAGCAGTACGCGCGTCGGCGGTTCGGATGTGGTGCGAGTTGATCATGGCAGCACACCGCGCATTTTCACGCGCAACACCATCATCAACGGTTCCGCGCGTGGATTCTGGCTGGCGACCAGCGGCGTGCGAGACATCGTCTCCGACAATACGGTTTCCGGCGTGCAAATGGACGGCGTGGATTGTGATGAATCAACCTTTGCAAGCCTGGTGAAGTTCAATTACCTGGCCAACAATTCGCGCTACGGCGTTTTTCTGGAACAAAGCGCCTCGGACAATTGTGTCATCGGCAACATTTGCAATTACAACAATAGTTTTGACATCGGCTGTTATAACAACAGCAGCACACCGCGCGGCGCGACGGAATATAACAGCATCATCTGCAACAGTGTGCTCGGCGACAACGGCCTGCGCAACGGCTCGACGGGCGATAGCAACTTTGTCACCAGCTCTTTTAATTTCTTTTTCGATAATACTGTGATGAACGCCAGCATCCAATCACAACTGTACGGCGCACAGAACTATTACTCGCAAAACTACATGGGCAACAGCTCGATTTCCACGAGTGGCTCAGAGGCGTTTTTCAATTCCCCGGACGTCAGTGGTTTTCTAAACGTGCAGGACCGTAACAGCGGCCTCTATGCCGTGGTGACCAACGCGGCGACAGGCAATGGCGCTCCCGTCATTTTGGACCAGACCAATTCGCTAGGCAGCGACCAATGGTCGTTGGTTCCCGCGGACAGCGGGTATTATCGCCTGATGAACAAAAATAGCGGCCTGGCGATGGTTGTTCTGGGCGCGGGCACAAACGACGGAGCGCCCATCATCCAATGGACTTACAATGCCAGCGGGAATGATGAATGGATGCCCGTTTCGATGGGTGACGGCCTTTACAGTTTTGTGAATCGCTTAAGCGGTTTGGACTTGGACGTGCCCAATGCGGCCATAACCGTCGGCACGCAATTAGACCAACAACCTCAAACCGGCGGCGCGAACCAGGAGTTCAATTTGATAGATGCGCTTCCGTCCGCCACGGTCTCGATCGCATCCAACTCAGCCTCCTGGACCAGCGGTGGTGCGCCCGATGGCGATTGGGAGAATGCTGAGAATTGGGGAGGGCTTGCGCCGGAAACGGGTGGTTTTCTGGCTTTTGGGACCGGCTCGCAGGTTGCAACAACAAACAATTTCCCTGCCGGGACAGTGTTCGATGGAATTGCCTTTAATAGCACTGCGCCGACCTTTTCACTGAACGGAAACGGCTTGGTTCTTGGCGGCGTTTCTCAAAGTGCCAATGGGGCTTTCTCCGGAGGTACGATCACTGTCAATTCAATCAACAGCCAGGCAATCAGCTTCCCGGTCACACTTTCGGCGGGCGCGCATGTTATTGAAACTGCCGGAGGAGCCGGGCAATTGACACTCAATAGCCTTGCCCGCATGGGCGGAGGGCTGTCTCAATTTAACCTGAGCGGCGGAGCGATAAATACCAGCCTGGCCAGCGTGAACGGAATTGTCGGCGGCTGGGCCGTGGTTTCGACCGCGGCCAGTTTGGTAAACAACAATGGCGGCGCCGGCAGTGTGAATTGGGGGACCATTAACGGCGGCGTGGTCGGCGCCCTCTCGAGTTACACATCCATCACCGGCAACGGCGCTTCGATCCCAATTGAATCCGGCAATAACGTGAACATCACCAGTGACGGCGCCGCCGCCGATTCATTGAGCGCTTCCGGCATCACCGATATGAACACGCTCTACTTTTCCGCCTCAGCCAACAACCTTCAACTCAATATCGCCTCAGGCCAAACGCTGCGGCTCGGCGCCGAAGGCGGCATTTTGGCAAACTCGCCCCGGTATGCAACCATTGGCAGCGGCAGTTCAGGCATCCTGACCGCGGGCGGCGGCAACAATGCGACCGGTGAATTGTCTTTATATAATTGTTCGTATTATTCCGGCGGTGGCCTGGTGATCAACGCGACCATCGCTGATAATGGAACGGGCAATCCCGTGATTATAAATACGCTGGGAAGTGTCAACTTCAATTATCCGAATAGGTATTCCGGAGGAACCTTCGTTAACCAGGGTGAATTGTATCTGCAATCCGGGGCAAATTTGGGCTACGGACCGGTTTATGTTTTAGCCGGAGGAAGGGTCGATTTTGGAGGCAATAACGCGGCGACCGTCACCAA
>DASYZW010000496.1:0-1883 GCA_035945915.1 Verrucomicrobiia bacterium
AAACGTTTTTGAAGGCCATTGAACGGCGCGGGCTAAAGCCCGGGAATATTGCCGGTGTCGTGATGGAAAGTTACCAGGGCGTGGGCCCGGACTTCGCGCCGGTGCCTTATGTCCGCGAACTGGCCGATTGGTGCAAACGCAATAACGTCATCCTCGTCTTTGATGAAGTGCAGGCAGGCTTTGGCCGGACTGGAAAATTCTGGGCGTTTGAACATTATGGCGTCGTGCCCGACTTGATTTGCTGCGGCAAGGGCATCAGCAGTTCGCTGCCGCTCTCCGCCGTTATTGGCCGGGAATCGGTTATGGACCAGTTCCCGCCCGGTTCGATGACCAGCACGCAAACGGGCAATGCCCTCTGCTGCGCCGCCGCACTGGCGAACATTAATAAGATTGTTAGCGAAGACCTGACCGGCAATGCCGCGCGGCTTGAGCCCATATTAATAAAAGGGTTGAAAAAAATTCAATCGGAGCATCCGGCGGTCATCGGCCATATCAGCGTCCGCGGACTGGTGGGAGGTCTCCAAACGGTTAAAGCCGGGCGCAAGGAAGCCGACCACGATCTCGCCCACAACATCATCGAGCGTTGTTTCCACAAAGGCCTGCTCATGTTTGCTCCCGTTGGCGCCTGGGGACAAACTGTCAAAATCGCCCCGCCCCTCACGATTCCCCGGGACGCTCTCGAAGAAGGCATTGCCGTGCTTAGTGAAGCCGTGGATGAAGCAGTCGCCACGACTGCGAATGCCGTCCCTGCGCGCACGTCAGCCGAGCCGATCCGCCGCGCGATAACCGCGTAAGGGCATTACGATTTCCGCCATGCGAGTTTCGCGCCGTTGTGCTCACGGGAACAGCGCCGTTTCTTCCAGGATTATTGAACAGTTATTTCGCTCCGCTTTTACAACTGAAAACTGTTCATCCGAGGGCAGGTTGTTCATTATTTGCGGGTGAGTTGGTTTTACCGCAATTGCATCCGCCCATTCCTGTTCGCCCGGGACCCCGAGCGAGCGCACGAACTCACGTTGAAATTGCTTTCGCGCGTAAGCCGGAACCCGGCGGCTTGCGCGGCCGCCGGCGCATTCCTCTCCGCGGCGCCGTTGCCGGTTGAGCTTTCTGGATTAAAATTTCCCAACCCGATCGGCCTGGCCGCCGGCATGGATAAATTTGCCGCCGCGTTGCCGTTCTGGGAACGGATGGGATTTGGCTTTTGTGAATTGGGCGGCGTGACACTGCATGCCCAGCCGGGCAACCCGTCGCCGCGCATGTTTCGCGCGCCCGCCGCCGGGGCCATCATCAATCGCATGGGATTTAATAATCCGGGCGCCGAAGCGTTTGCCCAAACCCTGGCCCATTGGAAACAGATTGGCCGCTGGCCGCAACATCCCGTGGGAATCAACCTCGGCAAATCCAAAATCACGCCCCTCGAAAAAGCAGCGGATGACTACGCCGGTTCCTTTCGGATGCTCCGGGATTACGCCGACTTTTTCGTCATCAACGTCAGCTCCCCGAACACGCCCGGCCTTCGGCAACTGCAGGACAAATCCGCGCTGGACGAAATTCTTGCGGCGGTTTGCGGCCTGCAGAAACCTGGAAACCAGCCCGCTGTCCTGGTCAAAGTAGCGCCGGATTTAACCTTCGAGGCGCTGGACGAAATTCTCGAACTCGCGTCCGCGCGAAATCTGGCGGGCATCGTCGCCACGAACACAACGCTGGCCCGCCCGGAAACCAACGATTCGCGAATGCGCGCCGTTTATTCGGAGGCCGGCGGATTAAGCGGCCAACCGTTGCGCGAGCGAAGTTCGGAAATGATCCGGCACATCTTTAAACAAACCGGCGGACGACTTCCAATCATCGGAGTCGGCGGAATTTTCAACGCGGATGACGCCTGG
>DASYZW010000497.1:0-1729 GCA_035945915.1 Verrucomicrobiia bacterium
GGGCGGTGGCCAGCGGTGACGTGAAATCGCTCTCGCAAATTTCCGGCGTGGGTAAAAAAACCGCCGAGCGGATCGTTGTCGAACTCCGGGATAAAGTCGGCGCCGCGGGCGCCTGGGAAGCCGCCAGCGCGCAGCGCGCCCTGTCGCCGGAAGACCAAAAAATCAACGACGCCGTGCTGGCGCTCATGGCGCTGGGATTCAAACAAATTGAAGCGCACGACGCCGTTCGAGCCGCCCAGGCCGCCGCGGGCGCAAACGCCACGGTGGAAGACCTTGTGCGGGCTTGCCTGAAAAAGGGAACATGATGACCACGCAAAATCGGACGTCGGGTGTCGTCATCCCTCACCAGGCCAAATGGCATCAGCGAATTGCGGCCGCGCTGATCTCCATTTTCATTCGCGGTGTGACCGCGACGATTCGCTTCCGCCACAAAGACCTTTCCGGATATTTTGTCAAGGAACCGCCCAAAACCATCTTCGCGGTTTGGCATAATCGCCTCGCCCTCTCCGCCGCCATGTATCAGCGTTATGTGCGCGTGTTTAATTCCAAACGGCGGATGGCGGCGATGGTGAGCGCAAGCCGGGACGGCGGCCTTTTGGCCCAGGTGCTTGAGCATTTTGGAGTCGAACCTGTGCGCGGTTCCTCATCGCGACGCGGCGGGCAGGCTTTGATTGAGATGACGTCGTGCGCGGAACGCGGCCTGGACTTGGCCATCACGCCGGACGGCCCGCGCGGTCCACGTTATCAGGCGGAGGACGGCGTCATCGTCACGGCTCAACTCACCGGGTTTCCGATCGTTCCGGTCTCGTATCATTTAAACTGGAAGATTCGGCTAAACAGTTGGGATGCCTTCCAGATTCCGCTGCCTTTCGCGCGTTGTGAGGTCGTGCTGGGCAGGCCTATCTCCGTTCCGCGTGAAATTTCCGATGATGAACGCGAATCGCTAAGAAAGCAATTGGAGCACGCTCTCATGGAAATTTCAAAAGATTGATTAATTCACGGCAAAAAAACAGGACTCCCATCGATGAAGTAAGAGCCGAAACGTCCTCTTTTCAAATCTCAACAATAGCCTTTTCTGCATTTTTTGTTAATGTAATTCACGAATGCACGTGCCTTCTAAGCCGGTCGGCTTGTCTGCGGCGCAATTGACGGAAAGTCCGTTGCGCGACTTCGAGGCCTTGATTCGGTCGCATGCCCCAATCATTGCCGTGGAAAGCAATGAAGAGCCGCAGGTCGTCCGGATGGTGCGGCAAATCGCGCAGAAACTTCAGTTAAAGCCTTTTCGCTGGTCTGCGACCGAGGGCCTCCAGGCTTTTGATCCAGCCGATCAGCCCAAAGAATCCGTCCAAAAATCGCTGGAGGTTCTTAATTACGTCAAGAATTCGGCGCACAGTTGCTTGTTTGTCCTGTTGGATTTTCATCCATTCCTCGAAGATACGCTCCACGTTCGCAGTCTTAAAGATATCGCGCTCAGTTACGAAAAGCACTACTCCACGGTGGTGATGGTCGGCTACCTTGTGCGCGTCCCCGAGGAATTGCGACCCTTTACCAGTTATTTCAAATTGCCGCTGCCCTCGGCAGGCGAATTGCGCCAAATCGTCCATGAAGTCGCCGCGGAATGGGGCGCGGCCAATGGCAACCGTGACGTTCAGACGACAAACAAGACCCTGGATTTGCTGGTGCGCAATCTTGCCGGCCTCACCGCCACGGACGCCCGCCGGCTCGCGCT
>DASYZW010000498.1:0-2966 GCA_035945915.1 Verrucomicrobiia bacterium
GAAGAAAAACCACTATAGCCATTCGAGTATCCGACTTGGCCTAATCGTTCGCCAGTAAACGGACGTCAAGCAAAGCGGCGTCGCTCCCGCAGACGGGTCAGGCTGCCGAAATGATTTGGCGGGCCGTCACGCACGTTAGATTCTCGACCGCCCAATCGGGTCGGTGCGCCTTTAACTCGTCCAAGGTTGCTCCTCCGGTGGCAACGGCCAGGACCTTTGCGCCAATAAACCGGCCGCATCGAATGTCGTGGGGCGTGTCGCCGATGACCACGATCTGGTCACCGCGCAATTCCTTGCCGAGCAGCCGGCTGCCGCGATCGCGCGCGGCCACGGCGATTAAATTCCGGTCCTCGCTGTCGTCGGCGAACGCGCCCATTTTAAATGGGTCCCAAAGGTTGCAATGGCGCAATTTAATTTCGGCGCCCAGCCGGATATTGCCGGTTAACAGGCCCATCAAGGGCGGCGCCGGCAGGGCGTTAAGATCCGCGATGAAATCGAGCACGCCCTCACAGTGACGCGCCCCGCCCCGGGACAAAATGTAATCGAGCAAAAAGACGTAGTGCTCGAAGAAGCGTTCCGTATTTTCCCGGGTCATGGGAATCCGGTGGTAATCGAAAAATTCACGAACCAGGCCGGTATCGGTGCGGCCGGCGAATTTCAATTTTTCAAATCCATCCGTGGCGTGAAACTCAGCGGCGAAAACCCGGCGGAATGCTTCAACTCCCGCTCCGCCAGTGCGCACAAGGGTTCCGTCAATGTCAAATAAGACCAGTTCAACCATAAAACAGCCTAGCGGCTCTAATGCGTCCGGAGAAGATAAAAACCGGCAACGGAACCGGCATTGGAAGGGTTGGTGATCGTGAGCGTAAAATTCCCGCCTGGGCAGATATTGGTTGTGACTGGAACCCAATTGGACAACGTCGTACTCAGGTTCGTCGCCGTCCACACCGTGTACACCGCTCCGGTGATGCCGCCGGCGACGTTAAAAACGAGGTTGTTTCCAGCCACGGCTGTTCCGGTAAAGGCGGGAGCGGGAATTGGAATCGTATAATCGGCCACCACCGGCAAATGATCGCTGGCGTTGGTGAGGTCGTGATACAGGTTCATGGCGCTGATAAAAACCGGGCCGTTTGTCACCAGGCTATTATTCAACGCGGAATCAGGCCCGCTTGCAATGTCGCCGTAATAAGGCGTCGAACCGTTGTTGCCAAAGGTGTGATATGTGCCGGGAACAAAAGCGAGGCCGCCCGGCGCGCGAAAATAAATATTCGTGGTCATCAATTGCAGGTCGTCGCGGAATTCGAGGTCGTAGCTGTGCTCGGTCAGCATGAGCAGGATATTGGTGTTGCTCGTGTTACTTTCCCAATTGATATTCGGGTTGTTGGTCACGTTCAGCGGATCGACGCCCTGTCCCTGCTGTTTCCCGTTGGGAGAAGTCAATGCCAGGATTGTCTGGTACCCGGCTTCGCCGCTGGTATCGACATTGTAATCGCCCGCATAGATCACCCTTGCGGTCGCCGGCAGGTCAATCGCTTCATTCGTGCGAATGATTGCCGACTCCCCTGCCCGGTCGTTGACATCGGCGCCTGTCGTTCCGGCCTTGTAGTGGCTGACATAGACATAAAAAACATTCGACGACGTGGCGGCGACACCCGCCGGGGCAAATTCGTAGCGCATCACTTCGCGAAATTCGCCGTAAATGCCCCCGAGTTCCGCCGGGCCGCCGGGAGGATCCACCGGCTGCGAGGCCAGCAGTTGCAGCGTTTGGGTATTATAGACAATCGCATTGGGACCATTTCCGTCAGCAAGGTTGCCGCCGTCTTCAGTCGCCTGATAAGCGCTGTTGGTGAACATGCCCGGCGAATTATAAAAGGTGTTCAAGCCATTGCAGATGGGAGAAACCGTGATGGGATTGCTCGTGGTCTCCTGCAACGCGAGGATATCCAGCGGCTGCGCCGGGTCGCCGCCGACGTTTTCCTCGCCGATCCCTTCCAACACGCCGCCCACCGCCATGTCGTTCGCGTTTGTCCACGGGGCAATCAAACCGGGCAACGGCGCGGTAACACCGTTGATGTCCGCCTCGATATTGTAGGTGACGATCCGCACGGTCCGCGTCTGCGCGGAAGCGAAACCAGCCGGGAGAAAGGCCAGGATCATTGCAACGATCCACAGTTTCGGCGTCGGTTTTGAAATCAGGGTTCTGTTCATTCCTTCAACCGCTCACATTGTGCAGCGAGCCATGGCCGCGTATGTCACGTTATGGAAACAACTTCAGCGGCAATACCGTTTCCGATGGGCAACCACAGCGTCGGCCGGTCTAACGACGGCCATTATACACAGCGGACGAATACTTTTGTCGAACTAATTCATCGGCGCGGGCCATTAAAGTTGCGTCCGTTGAAAAGTCCCGCCATGCCACCGAATATCGATCGACCGCCGCGGCCCGCATCGCCTTTTCCCAGTCCTCGCGTTTGAGAGCGACCGGCGGCGGTTGCACCGAACCCTGGATGAGCAGGCCCAGCTTGTTTCGACGTTGCGCGGCGCCGGCAATTTTTTTCCCGTGCCAAAGCAAATCAAATTTTTCGTGGCCAATGAAGCATTCGCCCGGGAGATCGGCGCTGCCCGCCGTTTTTTTCTCCGGCGCCAAACTCGTTTGAATTTTTATTTTGGCAAAGGCGTCACCAATCCATTCATGAATGCGGCGATAACTGTCAATTGCGGCGAGGGAATGCCATTCATGGCCGGGCGGCACGGCAAAACTGTAAGTCCAATCCGCGTCGTGCGGGACAATGCCGCCGCCGGTGGGCCGCCGCACGAGCGGCCGCAGCCGCGTCGCTTTTTCGACCATGGAAAGCTTTTGGAAATATCCGAACGTGGCCGCAGCCGTCGTCCAGCCGTAGAATCGCAACACCGGCTGGCCCACATTTGACGCGGCTTCCAGCAAGGCTTCATCGAGCGCCATGTTG
>DASYZW010000499.1:0-6704 GCA_035945915.1 Verrucomicrobiia bacterium
GAAGTGGGGTTGGTGGGCTATCCCAATGCGGGAAAATCGACATTGCTCACGGCCATTTCCAAAGCGCGCCCCAAAATCGCGCCCTATCCGTTTACGACGCTGCACCCGCAAATCGGCATTGTTGAATACGAAGATTGGAAACGGCTCACGGTGTGCGATGTCCCCGGCCTGATCGAAGGAGCCCACCTGAATGTCGGGCTCGGGCACGGATTTCTCCGTCACATCCAGCGATGCAAAATTTTGGTGCTGCTGCTGGACATGGCCGGGACGGATGCGCGGGCGCCGTGGGACGATTACAAGAACCTGCTCCGCGAACTGGAACTTTACGATCCGGCGCTGCTGGAAAAGCCGCGGATGGTGGTGGCCAATAAAATGGATGAGGCCGTGGCCGAAAAAAATCTGAAGGACTTTAAGAAGAAGATCAAAAAGGTCCCGGTCCTGCCAATTTCCGCCGCGTTTGACGAGGGTATCGAGAAATTCAGAAAGATGATTCGTCAGGCGGTGGAAGGCGCGGAAGATTAGTTCCTGAAGGCGAGCGTTTCAGAAGTTAAATTCAATCTGCGCCCAAAGCTTTTCCACGTCCACATGCGGCGCCGTTGCCAGAAATGATCCCGGCGCGGCGTCCTGGCCCTGGTAATACGCATACTCAAGCGTGGCGACCCAATATTTCCCAAAATTTTTGGAAGCGATGATGTCGAATTCCTGGCCGTAATTTCCGCTGCCATAGTCAGCGTCAAATTTGTGATAAACAAAGCGGACAGGCACTCGCTCGGGGAAAGTAATTTGCGCATACCCGTAAAGATCGCGCAAGCCATCGGCTGGTGTCGTGATAAACACATTGTCCCATCCGTTAAAAGGGTGGAGCGTGGCCAATGGAGTGCGGAATCCGGCGCGTCCGCCGCCTGGCGCCGTGTTTGCGCCGCTGCCAAGATCCTCATAGCCCGCGCCCACGGCGACGGGCTTATAATTCACCCCGCCTTCGAGGTTGTAATATTGCGTTCCGTAACGGAGTGGGCTGCTGGCGTAATCCGTTTGCCACGAGAATTCCGCACGATAATCGAAGGCAAGCCGATCGCCGACCGGCGCGTTTCCCGCAAAGTAGCCGCCGTACGTGGCGCAGGAGTTGGCGTCACCCGCCGCGTTCCTAAGGTCCAGCAAATACGTATAGGCGACAAAGCGGCCGTATTTCCAGCCCGAATACGAAATGTTCACCAAATCCGAATGGGAGTGGAAATCTGTAAAGTTGGGGGGCAAACCGCCGACATTGCCATAAATGCGGTGGACGTCCCAAAGATAACTATAGTAGAGCTTCAGGTCCTGGATGGGCTCGCTTCCGACGCTTGCCGCATCAAACGTCTGCATGTTTTGCCACCAGCCGCTGTCGCCGATAAATCGTTGGTTATCGAGATTGATTTGTTGTATGCCGGCCTTCGCAGAAATCCAATTCGTGTAACTATAAGCCAGCCAGGCCTGGTCCATGCGCGTCAACGGCGGGTCCGGGATCATCGGCCGGGCGGCCTCACTGTTTGCGCCGGCTGCGTTGTAATTATGCTCCGGCCCGGGAACGCTCACGTTCACGCCTTCGAGCATGCCCTGAAAACCGTACAGCGAGGCGCTGGTGTAGCCAAACCGTGTGCGAATGGTCGGTGCGTACGAAGTTTTGGTAATGGCACTGAGACCTTCGAGATCAGCTTGTTCGTAGCGGAGGCGGACATTGAGATTAAATTTTCCGTTCGCAATCGCGTCAGGAATTTGCCCGTTGAAAAGCTTTTGGATGGGCTGTGTAACGGCGGCCAGGGGCGCATTCGTGCCCGCGTTGGCCTTTGCAGCGAGCGGCAGTAACGGGAGCAGGGCCGGCTGCCCGGTACCTCCCTGCATAAATGGTTGTTGCGCGGCGGAAACGGTGGTGGCCATAACAGGTATCAAAGCCAATCCATAATATCCTCTCCGAACTGCAAAACTATTGGATCCAGTCTGTTTCATTTAGGGGTACGATTGATTCCAACTGCAATACTGCATTAACTTAAAAAATCCTTTAGGGCGGAGCAATGTTTGTACGCCTTGCTTCCTGCCCGTTCGCCGGTGGGAACTGACGAGGTCCGTCCAAGGTCTATAATTCAAAAAAACGCATCACGGTGTCGCCGTGCTTGAGCATTTTTACCTCGCGCCACAAGTTTGGAATTTCCAAGGTGTCGCGCTTGGTATGGCCGAGAACGAAGCGGCCGGCCGGCGCCAGAACGTGAGGGAGATTTTCGTTATCCAGTAGCTGTTGCGCGAATGATTCAGAACGTCGCCCGACGTTTTTCTCGCCGTAGGGCGGGTCGGCGAAAATAAGGTCGAATTGGGCATTCACGGACGACAATTGGGCCAGCGCGGTGAAGACATCCTGAGTTCGCGACTGCAGATTGGCGTTCGGTAAAGCTTCCGCGTTCCGATGAATGAACGCGGCGTGTTTTTGGGATTTCTCAATGCACAGGGCCGATGCGGCGCCGCGGCTCAGGCTTTCCAGGCTTAACGCGCCGCTTCCGGCGAACAATTCCAGGACTTTCGCGCCGACCACGCGCGCGCCAAGAGAATTAAAAATCGCTTGCTTGACCAAATCCGGCGTGGGCCGCACGTTCAACCCTTTGGGGACCTTGAGAATTCGACGGGCTGCGTTACCACCAGTGATGCGCATTATTGATTAAAGATTTCCGCGAAGAAATTTTTCATGGCCTGCCAGGACCGTTTGTCAGCGCTTTCATTGTATTTTGCACCAGGCAGATTCAGCGCATCCACGCCGGGCTGTGTGAAGGCATGGACGGCGCCGCCATAAAACGTAATTTGCCAGTCCACTTTGGAATCCCGCATTTCCTTCTCAAAAGCCTCGAGGTCGGCGGGCTTCTGGAAAGGATCGTCCGCGCCCGCCAATATCAGCATCTTGCACCGGATATTTCTACCGTCGGCAGGGGTCGGTGAATCCAGTCCCCCGTGGAAACTGACGACGCCGTTGAGTTGCGCGCCGCTGCGGGCCAGTTCAATCACTGTCGTGCCGCCGAAACAATAGCCGATTGCGGCGACCTGGTTGGCGTCCACGTATTGATTGCTTTTCAATTGGTCCAAGCCCGCATTGACCCGCGCGCGTAATAATTGGCGGTCGCCTTTGAACTTTCCGGCAAGGGCGCCGGCCTCCTGCAATGTCTTTGGACGGTTATCTTTCCCATAGATGTCCGCGCAAAAGGCCACGTAGCCCATTTCTGCGAGCATTTTGGCGCGCATCTTCTCGTAATCAGTGATTCCCTGCCATTGATGCACGATGAGGACGCCGGGACGCTTGCCGGAGTTGGAGTCGTCATAGGCCAGGTAGCCTTCGAGGGTCGTGCCGCCTTGTTGATAATCGACCACCTCCGTATGAATGGCTCCGCGCACGTTCATGGCCAAAAGTAATACCGGAATCAGGGACATCAAATTTTTCATGACGCCCCATTCATAAACCAAATCCAGATGAAATGCCAGCGTGTAATGGGGCGCCTGGCTCGTGGCGGATTCTACAAAGGAGCTTGAATTACTGTCGCAAGCGGAACGGACACGAAGATTGATGAATTTGTAATTTGCGAATGATTGCGGCAACATTCGGATTCGAAAAATACATGAATTCGGTTTTGGAAATTTCAAATTTAAGGGTTCAGCGGGGCGGCGTAACGATTCTGGACCGCGTTACCTGGCGTGTCGAACGCGGCCAGCATTGGGCGATTCTCGGGGCAAACGGGTCGGGCAAAACGTCGCTTTTGAGCGCGCTCACCGGGTATCTCATGCCGACGGCCGGTGAAATCGTCCTGCTCGGAAAGCGATATGGAAAAACCGATTGGCGCGAACTGCGGAAGAAAATCGGCATCGTCAGTTCATCGGTGCGACAAATGATGGCGGACGACGAGCCGGGATTGGAGACGGTCGTTAGTGGCAAATTCGCAATGATCGATTTTTGGGGGAAGTTGACGCGGGCGGACAAAAACCGGGGCCTAAGAATTTTGCGGCAAATCGAGTGCCTGCATCTGGCGAACCGCGAATGGCGTGTGTTGTCCCAGGGAGAGCGCCAGCGGATTTTGATCGGGCGGGCGCTGATGGCCCGGCCGCGGGTTTTGATTCTGGATGAGCCGTGCGCGGGCCTCGACCCGGCCGCGCGTGAGCATTTTCTTCAATTCCTTCAACGCCTGGGCGCGAGTCGAAACGCCCCGGCCCTGGTTTTGGTGACGCATCACGTTGAGGAAATAATGCCGGTTTTTTCGCGGGCGCTGGTTTTGAAAGATGGAAAAGTGCTTGCGGCGGGACTAAAATTGGAAACGTTGACGACAAAAACATTGTCAGCTGCGTTTGGAGCGAAATTGAGGTTGCGGTCCAGGAATGGCCGTTTTGAAATGACCGTTGTGCCGCGAAAAGGGGCGGTCGTTTAGTCAAACTATCTACCGCCGCCTTTTCAATTGGGGGCGGATGGGCGGGGGCAGCGGAATTTTCGGCGGCAGTTCTTCGGATACCTTCGTTATTTGCTGTTGAGCAAAATCAATGGCCTGTTTTGCAGCCGCTTCCGCGGAATCCACTTTGGCAGAGGCCCATTCGCCAATTTTTGTCGTCGGAAATTTCATTTCGCCCAATTCAAAATCCTTGAGCGAACTGAGTCCGCTGAACTGCGGGAGCGTTCCTGACGGTTGGGGCTGGGCCTGCATTTGGTTCAATCTTTCATAACCGTTTACAATCCAATCCAGTTTTCCGGTTTCGATATCGGCCAGAAGGCCGTGGACGGGAATATTGGGGCCGATCAACGGGCTTTGACGGACGTAGTCGCACGCTTTAATAATGTTCTGCCGTTCAGATGCGAATATGCCGAAGAATTCGTTTAAGTTATCCGGCAATCGGCCGCGGTCCACGCCCAGCGATTTCAGTTTTTCCAGCAGTTGCATTGCAGTGGTTTTGGCCACCTGGCAGTCGGTATGACCGATAATGGCGATTTCTTTGCCGCCTTTGACCGCGCAGGCCAGCGCCAGCGATCGCATGGTGCTGCTCAATGGTCCGGTGATGATGTTGCCCGCGTTGCGCAGCCAAATGAACTGGTCCGCCGGAATGCCCAGAATGTTCGGAAAAAACGCATTCAGGCGGGGATCGATGCACGTCAGCGCGATGATCGGCAAATTCTCCTCAAACTCGTCGGGATGCAATCCCGCCGACGTGTCGCCTGCGACAGCCTTGTTATTGGCTTCGATGATGGATTCGAGGAGACGCATAGGAATTTGCGATTTAAAATTTACGGTTCACGATATAACCAAAATCACCGTGGTTTAATCTTGCACAATTTGATCCTTTATTCCACAGGCGCGTCATGCCGGCATAATCATTCGCAGTTAACTGCGCCGCGCAAATCCTTATTCGTAAATCTTAAATTTATTTCTGCTCGTCCTTTTCGTCCTTGCCCATCGCTTTTCGGAGCGCCGGAACCTGTTCGAGCAGTTTTTCGAACTTCACGCCGGTCAGGCTTTCGAGCACGGGCGGGAGTTGGCTGATAATCGTGGTCACGTCGCCGGTCAGTTTGCTTGCGCCGCCGCCCGGACCGTTGCCGGAATTGATGATGACCATCCGTTCGGTCTTGGCAAGCGGTTCACTGATCTTGCCCGCCACCTCCGGCAACACGCGCACGATCATTTCAATCACGGCGGCCTCGTTGTATTGCTTGAATGATTCCGCCTTGGCGAGCATGGCTTCGGCGGTCGCCTTGCCTTGCGCTTCGATAACTGCTGCCTCGGCCAAACCGCGGGCCCGATTCGCCTCCGCTTCGGCAATACCTGTGGCTTTGGCCACGTCCGCGGTGGCGAAGCCCGTCGCCTTCGTGGCGGAAGCCGAACCCGCGGCCTCCGTTTCCAACTGGAATTTTTTCGCATTCGCCAGCGTTTCCACGCGGTAGCGCTCGGCGTCGGCCGGTTTTTGAACGGTCGCCTCGAGTTCGCGTTGTTTGCGCTGAATTTCCTGTTGTTGCAATTCGATTTGTTTCTGCTTCTCGATGATGTTGACCTGCACTTCTTCCGCTTTAACAAGCTGGCCGGTCTTGAATTTCTGCAAATCGTAAGCCAGGTCAGCTTCGGCCTTTTTTTGGTTTACCGCCGCCTGATACTGCGCCACGTTGGCCTGATAATCCCGCTGGGCCTCGGCGATTTTTGTGTCCGCCTGGAACTTTGCTTCCTGCCCGGCCTGGTTGGCCTGGGCAGAGCGGATGGTGGCGTCGCGGTCCGCTTCGGCCTGCGCGATTTGCGCGTCGCGTTTGACCTGGGCGATCCGCGGCTTGCCCAACGCGTCAAGGTAACCCTGCGAATCGCGGATGTCGCGAATCGTAAAACTGACGATCGTCAGACCCATGTTCGCCATGTCGCCGGCGGCGACCTCCTGAACCTTTGAGGCGAATGCGTCGCGGTTCTGGTAAATTTCCTCGACCGTCATCGTGCCCAGGATGGCGCGCAAATGGCCCTCCAGCGTTTGCATCGCGATATTTTTAATATCCTCAACGCCTTTGCTCAAAAACTGTTCCGCGGCGGTCGCAATCGAAATGTCATCTCCCTTAACCTTTGTTTGCGCGACACCGTCCACTTTCACCGGCACGCCTTTGCTTGTGTAGACCTCCGGCGTTTGAACATCGATGGTGAGAAGTTCGAGCG
The DNA here is from genome assembly GCA_035945915.1 of Verrucomicrobiia bacterium. Taxonomy (GTDB): domain Bacteria; phylum Verrucomicrobiota; class Verrucomicrobiia; order Limisphaerales; family UBA11358; genus UBA11358. The sequence continues at coordinate 6,675 of DASYZW010000499.1, forward strand.
ACAGGATATCCACCTTTTCAACTACCGGCC
>DASYZW010000500.1:0-3198 GCA_035945915.1 Verrucomicrobiia bacterium
AGATCACCGCCGTCGGCCGTTTGGGGAACAGCAAGATTTGCTTGAGCGCTTCCATGCCGCCTTCCATCGTGTGATTGCCCTCAATCAAATACTGTTCATCGATAGGCAGGCCAATTTCCTGCATCGATTGTATGAAAGCGCGCTGTCGAGCAACGGCAGATTTCAGCATCAGTGGGCCGGAAATAAACGCAATGTTTTTATGGCAAAGGGCCGCTAGATGCTGAACGGCCTGGCGAATCCCGTGCAAATAATCAATCTTGATGTTGCTGACTCGAGGAAGCGGCGGCCCAACGTCAATGAAGACGAGAGGAATCTTTCGAGACTTCAGATCATCGAAGAGCGCCTCTTCCATGCCGAACGTCACGATGGCAACGCCCTCGACGCGGCGTTCGATCATCCGGCGAACGGAAAGGGCCACCCGTTTCGGATCATGGACGGTCGATGTTGTTAAAATTTCATAGTTGTGCTGGACGGCGATATCCTCGAAGCCCTGGACAATTTCAGGGAAAAATGGATTAGTGATCTCGGAAACAATCAGGCCGAAAATGCGGCTGCGCCCAGAAACGAGCGAGCGCGCTTGCGTGTTGGGATAATAGCCAAGCTCCTCAATGACTCTCCAAACGCGGCGAGAAAGTTGCGGAGCAACGCTTGGCACGCCATTAATCGTGCGCGACACAGTTGCAATCGAAACCTTCGCCCGCCTGGCAACTTCATGAATACTCAATGCATTCTCCACATCAGAAATTATCACCATTTTGCCCCGCAAACCCTTGAAGCGCGGGCGTCATGCCGGCATTCGTGTCGTCAGAAGCGGGAAACAGGCCTTTTACAGCCGTGAAAACGTTTTCCGGGAGCATTTACATATAGACCACCTTACAGCCTGTGTCAAGAAACAGGCCGGACTCCGCGTTATTGGCTCGCATTTTTAGACCTTCCCCGCGAGCCGTTTCCAGGGAAAAATCGATAACAATAAAATACCCCGAGGCAAAACAAGATCGCTCCCCACCAGACGCTCGCGTGGAGGCGAAACAACACAATCGGCTGCTGCGGCGGGTATATTAGTTCGTATATTCCGGCGCCGAAGATTAGCGCTCCATTCACTAGCAACGCTATGCCGATAAAAAACCAGATCGAGATTGAGCCCTTCGCTTGCATCATTTCACCAGAAAATGACATTCAAAATGATGAATACCACGCCTACAACGACCGCCCAAAAAGCCGGACGTTGATAGAGCGGAGCATTCTCTTCAGAAGGTATTTCTGTCGCGCCATACACCAATCCGTTCAGTTCGGCTACGGGTTTTGGTTGCGTGAGAAAACTGACGGCGATGGTCACGATCACGCAGACAATCCACGACCATAAAGCGCGGTACATATCGGCGGCCATGGGGCTGGCGTGACTCGATAGCGCAACGTACCGCACTGCCGCGGGATTCACTTCGATCCATCCGAACATGGCGGCGGCAGACACGGTTCCCGTGAGCAGGCCCCAGAAACCGCCTGCGGCCGTAGCGCGTTTCCAGAACATGCCCAAAATCACAGTGCCAAAAAGCGGCGCAACGAAAATGCTGAAAAGCGCCTGGACGTAGTCCATGATGCTGAAGAATTGCATTACGAAATAGGCGGTTCCAATACTGATGAGCACTCCAAGAATGGTGCACCAGCGGCCCATCGAAACATAATGCGCATCCGTCGCATTCTTGCGAATCAGCGCGCGGTAAATGTCATACGTCCACACGGTTGCAAACGCGCTGACGTTACCGGCCATGCCGGACATAAAGCCCGCGATGAGAGCAATCACGCCCAAACCCAGCAGGCCTGGGCCGAAATATCGCACCATCATCAGCGGCAAGACGGCGTTGTAACTGTGACTGGTCCAAGTAGCTGAACTGGCGGCGGTTAGCTTAAACGGCAGCAGCGCCAACGCGGCCAACCCGGGCAAAATCACGATGAAGGGAACGAACATCTTGAAGGCCGCGCCGATGATGGGCGCCATCTTCGCGGCGCGCAGATCTTTGGCGGCCATGACACGCTGCACTTCGAGGAAGTCGGTAGTCCAATAGCCGAACGATATGACCAGCCCTTGGCCGAACACTACTCCGACCCAGTTGATTCCTTCCGGATTATTGAAGGAACCAAGATATCGCCACAGGTGCATGTATTGAATCGAGGTGTTGTGAATGATCTGGAGCTTCAAGGCATCCCAGCCGCCCGCCTCGACCAAAGCAAGGATGGGGATAAGCAGCGCGCCGGCCCAGATGAGCACAAACTGGAGCACCTCGTTGAAAATTGCCGAGCGCAATCCGCCAAGAGCAACATAGATCGCCACCGTGATGGCCGAAACCCAAATGCTGAAGTTCATGTTCCAGCCGAGCACGATATTCATCACCACAGCCATGGCGTACATGTTGACGCCGCTCATTAGCACGGTCATGAACGCAAATGAAATGGCCGCCAGGCTGCGGCTGGATTCACCGAATCGCAGCTTCAAGTAGCCGGGGACGGAATGCGTCTTGGAAATGTAATAAAACGGCATCATGAAGACGCCGAGGAACAGCATGGCAGGAATAGCCGCGATCCAATACGCGTGCACCGCCAGAATGCCGTACTCGTAGGCGGCGCTGGCCCAGCCCATCAGTTCAATGGCGCCGAGATTCGCGGAAATGAAGCTCAGGCCGGCGATCCACGCGGTCATTTCGCGGCCCGCCATGAAAAAATCTTCGCCTGTGCTGGTGCGGCGCTTCAGGTAAATCCCGATGACCAGGACCAGCACGAAATAGAAAACTACGATGACCAGATCAACGGGTGAGAGCCTGACGAGATGGGGAGAAGCAATTGCGGCGATTAGGCTTGTCATAGGCAGAGTTGCCGCAACGCGCCATCATGAAAACAACATTGCGGAAGCTGGGGCGCGAGTATAGCGCACCCGCCGGATTCGTCCACATTCGCGCATCCGGCGAGCGCACGGAAAACGCGTGCACGGTCAGTTATACGTCAGAATTCGATCCTCGCGCGAATCTCGAGCTGACGTGGCCCGCTGAATCCGCCTGTGCCAGTCTGTCCGAAGCCGGAGCCAGCTGTTATGAAACCGCCAGGGTTGGCCCATTCCGGATGGTTAAAGACGTTCAAGGCCTCACCCTGGAGAACGAATCGTACTCTTTCCGTAATTGGAACTACCTTAGTGATCGATAGGTCATC
>DASYZW010000501.1:0-4037 GCA_035945915.1 Verrucomicrobiia bacterium
AGGTCCGGCAAAAGTTGGGGAATGGGCGATTTCGGAGATCTTCGGACTTTTGCGCGTTGGGCATTCCGGGAACTGCGTTGTCATTTCATTCTTTCCAACCCGTTGGGCGCGGCGACACCTCTGCTGCCGCAACAAACCAGCCCGTATTTTCCGGGTAGCCGGCGATTTTGGAACCCGCTTTATTTGCGTATCGAAGATGTTCCGGGCGCAGGCCAGGGTGAGATTTCCCGCGCTCTCGGCAAACTCGCGGGGACAGCTCGCAAGCTCAATCATGAACGCCTGATCGATCGTGACAAAGTGTTCCGGCTTAAAATGGATGCGCTCGAAAAATTGTGGCGGCGATTTAATCAGGACCCTGGTTTCGAAGATTTTTGCCGGAAACAGGGAAAGCCTCTTGAAGAGTTTGCCGCATTCTGCGCTCTGGCTGAACATTTTAAATCGGGCTGGAAAAAGTGGCCGGCAGCCTTCAAACGGCCAGATTCACCGGCTGTTTCGAAATTTGCCTCCGAAAACTTTAAAAGAATCCGTTTTCATCAATGGCTGCAATGGCTATTGGACAGACAATTAGCGCGCGCGGCGGAAGAATTGCCCATCATGCAGGACCTGCCCATCGGCATCGATCCCGAAGGAGCCGACGCCTGGTGCTGGCAGGATTTGTTGGCCATGAACATGACCGTTGGCGCTCCGCCCGATACCTTCAATACCCGGGGCCAAAATTGGGGTTTGCCGCCCTTCATTCCCGCCCGGCTTCGAGACTCGGCATACGCTCCGTTTCGCCAAACCATCCAGGCCGCGATCCGCTTTGGGGGCGGACTGCGCATTGATCATGTCATGGGATTATTCAGATTATTTTGGATTCCCCGCAACGCATCGCCGTCGGAAGGCGCATACGTCTATTATCCAGCCGAGGAGTTGTTGGCAATCCTGGCAATCGAAAGCCACCGTACAAAAGCGGTCGTTGTCGGCGAGGATTTGGGAACGGTGGATCCTAAAATGCGGACGGCCTTGAAGAAACGAAACATTCTTTCATATCGCCTGCTTTGGTTTGAATCCGGTCCGGTAAACAAATTTCCCCGCCAGGCGCTGGCGTCAGTCACCACTCACGATCTTTTCACCATAGCCGGTCTCTGGAACGGTTCCGACCTTGCGGCCCAAAAAACACTGGGTTTGCACCCCAATGAAGACGGCACTCGAAAAATTCTAAGACGGTTGCAGAAAAGCACCCGCTTGCCCGCGAACAGCGACGTCAACGAAGCCATTGTAAAAACGTACGGATTGCTTTCCCAGGCGCCCTCCATGCTCAAAGTCGCGGCAATCGATGACGCGCTGGCGGTTGAGGAACGCCCAAACATGCCCGGCACAACCAACGCCTGGCCAAACTGGCGTCTCAGCTTGCCCGAACCATTGGAATCAATTCAAAAAAATAAATTGATCAGAAAAATTTCCGCGGTCCTGGGCGATAGCGGCGCTAAACATCGTTCGGCTTCCCGGAAAAATACGTTTCATCAGCGCTCAGATTGAGCAAACCGTGGCGGGAAATCGGCGCATGCTTGAGGTTTTACTCCACTTCGCGTATCCGTCTTGGATGCTCATCATTCACGTTCATGTTCACGTTAAACCGGAATCGATTGAACCGTTCAAACAGGCGACGCTGGCAAATGCCCGGTCCAGCCTGAAGGAACCGGGTGTGGCCAGATTCGACGTCGTCCAGCAGCAGGACGAACCCGCGCGGTTTGTGCTCGTGGAAGTTTATCGCGACGCAGCCGCCGCGGCCGCCCATAAAGAGACGTCCCATTATCCGGTCTGGCGCGATACAGTGGCTACCATGATGGCCGAACCGCGCCGCAGCGTTAAATTCATTAATCTATTCCCGGAAGAATCCGGCTGGTAGACGACAAGTATGGTCCTATCCCGGATTCCTCATGAAATTTGAATTTGCCACCGCGACGCGAATTATTTTCGGGGCAGGCGTATTTCGCGAAACCGTCGCGCTGGCGGCGGAATGCGGCAAACGCGCGCTCGTCGTAACAGGAAAAAATGTGTCGCGCGCGGATAACCTGCTCGCGTCGCTTCGCGGCGCCGGCATCGATGCGGCGCCGTTTTCTGTTGCCGGCGAACCCGATATCGCCATCGTTGAAGACGGCGTAACACTCGGGAAAAAGGAGCGTTGCGATTTCGTGATCGGATTTGGCGGCGGCAGTTCACTCGACGTTGCCAAAGCGATCGCCGCAATGCTCACGAACGGCGGCGACCTGCTTGATTACCTCGAAGTCATCGGACGTGGAAAGCCGTTGACCAGACCCTCCGCGCCATTTTTGGCCATTCCAACCACCGCGGGAACAGGTTCAGAGGTCACGCGCAATGCGGTCTTGGCTTCTCCGGAACACGGATTAAAGGTAAGTCTGCGCAGCCCGCACATGCTCGCCAAAATCGCGCTGGTTGACCCCGACCTGACCTGCAATCTGCCGCCGGCTATTACCGCGCGGACGGGGATGGATGCGCTGACGCAAGTCCTCGAGCCGTTCGTTTGTTTGCGCGCAAATCCAATGACCGACGGTTTGTGCGAAGAAGGTCTCAGGCGCGCGGCGCGGTCGTTGCGGGTTGCCTTTCATGACGGTCAAAATAAATCCGCGAGGGAAGACATGGCCCTGACGAGCTTATTTGGAGGACTGGCGCTGGCAAACGCCGGTCTTGGCGCCGTGCACGGCTTTGCGGGCGCCATCGGCGGACAATTTCCCACCGCCCCGCACGGCGCGATCTGCGCCGCGCTGCTGCCACACATCATGAGCGCAAATATTCGCGCGCTCCGGCAACGTGATGGACAGGGCCGTGCATTGAAACGGTACGAGCACATCGCCCGAATTTGCACCGCGGACGCCCCGGCAACAGCCGACGCGGGCGTGGACTGGGTTCGCCAATTAATTCACGAACTTCAAATTCCCGGCCTCGGCACATACGGCGTCAAGTCGGAACACATTGAGAATCTAGTCAGGAAATCAATCCAGGCCAGCAGCATGAAGGCAAATCCCATTGCATTGACGCCGGACGAATTGGCTGAAGCGTTAGGCCACGCACTCTGACGGCGGAAGCACTTTCCGCAAGGCTAATTCTTCAACCGGAAAAACAGAATTTTTTGCGACGTCGAATTTGTCACCACATTCTGGAATCCGGACAGCGCGGAGTAATTGGTCAATCCCGCCCAGGTTGAACCCGTCATGCTGGAATTGGTCTGCAAGCCAAATTGATACGCCCAGGCCGGCCACGCCAAAACTTTGTTCGTTCCCATTTGCGTCAAGGTCAGGGACGGCGCCACCGTCACGGCATTAGTGACCACTGCCGTAACCCCCAATTCGCTCTGGATGGTAATGGCAATCGGGTAAATTCCTGAATTGTTATAGTCGTGAGACCCCAGGACCTCTTTCATTCGCGCCGTGTTCGTGGCAATCACGCCCGGCGTAATCGAATCGTCACCCCATTGAATGCTCGCCGAAAAATTCGTGATCGCGCTTCCCGCCACGCCGTTCGTGAACGTCGCCAGCAACAAGTTCGTAAACGCACCCGGCGACTGCGGCGGCGTTGCCGTCGCCTGCGCATGGATTGGCGTGTCGCCAAAAGTGAAATAATAAGTCAGCAAATAATAAGGCGGGAGGGTCAATCCATAGTAGTAGTCGAAATACCAGGAACTGCTGGAACTCACCACAAACAGAAAAGACACTTGCCCAACGAAATTTGTCGCCGGCTTCACGTAAAACTGAAGCTGTCCCCCGGAATTGGTTACATTATAGGTCAGCGATTTAAAAAGGATTTTGTTCGTAACGTAGGTGGGGGATGAATTCGTTTCGGACGCGGCATCACCGAAAAACGGCGTCCAATAGAGCGGCTCGCTATCCAGTTCCACTGCGTTCAGGAAATTCGTCAATGTCTTGTTCGCCGGGCCCGCGACATTCGTCACCGTGGTCCCATAAAAGAACGGCTGGCTGTTGCTGTTGCTGTCTGTTTCCGAAATGGCAATGAAGGTGTTTGTGGTTCGCCCGCCG
>DASYZW010000502.1:0-1611 GCA_035945915.1 Verrucomicrobiia bacterium
TATTTTCTAATTTTCCCGATGCCATGATCATCCAAACGCATCGAAATCCAATCGATGTGCTGAAGTCCTCGCTCCAATTGACCAAAGTGGTGCAGGGCCTGTTTGCGCGTCCTGATCCCGAACTCATCAAAGAACGCGAAGCCGGATTGCTGGCTGAAACCATGGAACGCTCAATCCGGTTCCGCGACCGGCATCCTGAACTGGCGGACCGCTTCCTGGATTTGAACTATTCGGAAATCGTTTCGGACCCGATCCGGACGGTAAAATGGATTTACCATCATTTGGATTGCCCCTTGACGGAATTGGCGCTCGGACGGATGCGCAATTTCATTGCGACCCGCTCGCGGTATCAGCGCCGCCGGAATCCGACGCTTTCCGACCTGGGATTGGATGTCCGGGCGGAGACGCGGCGGTTCCAAAATTATTGCCGTCGATTTGGCATTTCGATGCAACCCGCATAACGTGGCGCGATCAAACCACGGGGTTGAAAAACCGGAAAATGAAAAAAGTTCATGCTTTCCTGCTGGCGCTGGGGCTGGTGTTCCTCGGCTATCTGGTTTGGAAAATTGGCCCCGCCCGCCTTTGGAATGAATTTGTTTCGCTCGGCTGGGGGCTGGCGGTGTTCGTGGCATTCGAATTTCTGGCTGAAGGATTGCATACCAGGGGCTGGAGCTATTGTCTGAGCGGGCCTATTCGGCGGATCACCTGGTTTCAACTCTTCCGGATCAGGATGGCGGGAAACGCGATTAATTACCTGACCCCCACCGCCGCACTGGGCGGTGAAGTCACCAAGGCGGCATTGCTGTCCTCAAACCATCAGGGTCCCGAGCCCATCAGCGGCGTGCTAATCGGAAGACTTTCGAGCGGGATTGCGCATGCGCTCTTCGTTGCGTGCGGGTCGATCGTCGTAATGTTCAGCGCGAACCTGCCCCGGGCCGTGTGGGTCGCGATGTTTGCGAGCGGCGGTTTTGTGATCACGGGGATCGTGATCTTTTTGTTACTCCAGAAATACGGGAAGCTTGGCGCATTTGTTCGCTGGCTGGCAGCCCGCCCGATTACGGGACGAATCCTGCAAAAATTTGCGCATGAAATCAGCCAGGTGGATGGCGCTCTCCAGGCGTTTTATCGCGAGCAACCCGGCGACCTGGCGCGGGCGGTGAGCTGGCAATTGCTTGGCCACTCGACGGGACTTCTGCAAACGTGGTGGTTTTTGACCCTGGTACATCAACCCTTTTCAGCGGTAACCGTCGCGACCATATGGGTGCTCGGAATGTGGTTTGATTTGCTAACGTTTGCGGTCCCAATGAACATGGGAACACTCGAAGGAAGCCGCGTGGTCGCGTTTAAAGCCGTCGGGCTGGGCGCGCTTACGGGCATGACCTACGGCCTGGCGTTGCGGGTGGCGCAATTGTCGGTTGCCGGTTTCGGCCTCATTTCCTACGGGGTGTTCATGAAAACTCCTTCGCTGAAAGTTCCATCGCAGCGCAACCAAAAAACCAACCCCTTCGCCGCGGCCGTTCCGGGAGAGCCCCGGAGATAATCTTCCAAGTTCCCGCGGCGTTCTCCTGGTGTGACAACACGCCGTTGGCGCAGATCGCGCATCCACAAAAA
>DASYZW010000503.1:0-3475 GCA_035945915.1 Verrucomicrobiia bacterium
GGACGTCCGGCGCATAATCCCATTATCGTCCACGCGGCATCGCTCGAAATGGCAAAGCGTTGTGTCGCTGATTTCCCCGCGCTGGCCGAAAATTTGGCCAAAGCCTTTTGGCCGGGTCCACTCACGCTCGTGTTGCCGCGCGCGCGCGTCATCCCGGATATCGTCACGGCGGGAGGTCAAACCGTGGGCGTACGCTGGCCGTGTCATCCGCTCATCCAGGCAGTGATCCGTGAATGCGGGTTTCCGCTCGCGGCGCCGAGCGCAAATTTGTCCAACCAGATTTCGCCCACGAATGCCGCGCACGTTCGCAAACAGCTCGATGGCAAAATCGCCGCTATCGTCGATGGCGGCCAGGCCTCGGTCGGGATTGAATCGTCGGTGCTGGATTTGACGGTTTCACCACCCGGAATTTTGCGCCCGGGAATTATCCACCGTGAATCGCTAATCGCCGCGGGTTTTCCAGTTGCCAATGCCCGCGCATCGGATGGGACCGCGACGCTCAAAAGCCCGGGCCAATTAAAGAAACATTACTCGCCCAGGGCGAAATTGCTGGTTTTGGATTGGTCGGACGAGGCTGACTTGAAGCGCAGAATTAAAAACGCAAACCTGAAAGCCCAGGATTGCCACGTGATCGCCTATGAGCGAATCCCGTCACCCGAGCCGTTCGCGCGCGTCTCGGTGATTCCACATGACGCCGAAGCGTTTGCTCGGGCCATCTACGCGGAATTACACTATTGTGACGATGCCGGCGCGCGGGCCATCATTGTCGAAGCGCCACCGAAGACACCAGAGTGGACCGGCATCTGCGACCGTCTTCGCCGTGCCGCAGCCTGAAGAGACGCGGCTGATTAGAAACTTACTGCGTCGTTTGACTGCCCGCAGTGCCCAGTTTCCATCGGTCCACGTCCGTCAAAAACATTCCCGATTCAATGGCGGCTGAGCCGGACGGCGCGTGGCGTAACGGAAAGGTCGTCGGAATTTGTTGTTTCGCCAGGGCGTTCACCACGAAATTGCCCCAGGAATCCTTGCCGCTGCGAAAGCAGTCCGTGAGCAAGCGACTGTCCATGGTTCGTGTTGTCAGATACAGCGCATTGACCGGTTTCAGATAATCGTTCAGCTCGAAGAAGGAGTCCTGCGCGTCATCTGTCAGCCAAACGCATTGATGGTCACCGTACCAGGCCACAGCCCACGGAACATCGCTCATGGTCAACTCGCCTTGCTTCATCCAGCCGGCGATCCGCTCAATGTCCGGAGGATAATAGGGCGGGTAGGAAACCGGCGACGACCTGAACCAGAGCATCGAGAGCAAAGGCAAACCTGACAAAAGGATGAATACGCCCATGACAACATAGCGCAATTCCCTGACCGGGAAATTCATCTGGTCCAACAAAATGAAAAAGAAGGCTGTTCCGAAAAGTATCACCAACGGGGCGGTGAGCACGAGAAGGTTTTCTGAATTAATATCCGGGGACGTGTCGGAAAGAGACGTCCTTCCCAAAGCCTGAACGACAATGAATATGCCCAGGCACATGAGAAGGAAATAGCGCATCCGTCGCGCGCCCGGACGATTGAACGCCAGCAATAAACCGGCAAAAAACAGCAGGCTCGTCCAGACTCCACCCGATTTTAAGAGGTCACCATCAAATATTTGAAGCGTATTGAGAGCCAGTTTGTGCCAGTAAATCCCCGGCATATAGGCCGCCAATAAATCCGGGTGCAGCGAACGCTCAATGGGCAGCGCTGACAGGCCCGTGCCATCAAAGATCGCGTAGCCGGCGGTGCCAAATGGCGCGCCGCTGACGGCGACATTTCGGGCAATCCACGGCGCGAGGGCAATTGCGAACACCGCGAAAGCCACCGCGGCGTTTAGCCATTTCTTCGGCCCGCTGAATAAAATGAGAAAAATCGCAACCGGGATAATCGTCCAACCGAAAGCGTAACGCGTGAGCGCGCCGATGCCCGTCAAAATTCCTGCGCCGGCTGACCAGCAGGCAATCTTCATCATGTCCGGCTCTTCCTCGCGCGCCAATTCCTCGGCCTTCATGAGGCACCAGAACAACGCCAAAAACTCCAGCATCAGCAGCATGGTGGACAAACCGGAAGAGCTAAAGCGCCAAAGCAAAGCGCAGACGAGCATTAAGACGGCGGCCAGGCGGGCAATGCTCGTGTCAAAAAGTTTCTTCGCGATGAGATAGGTGACCGCAACCGCCGCGATAAAAAGCAATTCGTTGAAAATGCCGATAATAAAGTCGGGTTGATAACGGGCGAACATTCCATTATTCGCCCAGAACCCGCTTTTAAGATTCACGGCATATTGAAATGGGACAATTTTCATCAAACCAGCCAGGACGATGGGATAAACCGGCGGATTGGCCAGGTCCGGGTGGCCCGTCTTGAGCCTGGCGTAATCAGGAGTCTGGTCGATGGATGCGGCTTCGCCCTTGCTTTGGTTTCTGGCCTGGACGAGGCTAATGCTCAAGGGCCGAATGTAATCGGTGGTGTAACCTTTTCCGTCGGCGATATTACGCGCCAACTGGGCGGAGTCCATCGCCTCCGACGCGAAAAAATTTTGCCAGGCGTGAAAGTCGTACCGGATAATCAGGCCCAAAATCAAGACGCAGGGCAAGAGGAACCGCAGGTAACGTTTGCCCGCTCCCACTTCGATGAAATGTATGATGTCCTGCAAACTCATGCTAAAATCCTTCCAAATGATAAACGTGCAATTTTCGATGAAACGTGCGGCGGCTCATGCCAATTCTTTCGGCCGCCAGGGTCCGGTTGCCGTTGGTTTCCTTCAGAGCGCGAACAATCAACTGCTTTTCCGCTTCCTTGACCGTCAAGTCATTGGCGGCCAACCCCTGGGCGCCCTGGATCGCCGGGGCGCTGCCTGACCTGATAGACGGAGGCAGGTCCCGCGCTGAAATTTTGCCGCCCCTGCATAATACGACCGCATGCTCCACGGCTGTGCGCAATTCCCGGACGTTGCCCGGCCATGAGTAATGCATTAGCAGTTCGAGCGCGTCCGGCGCGAATTCGTTCACAGTTTTTTCGTTTTCTGTGGCGAATTCCTTCAGAAACCTCTGCGCCAGCAGCGGGATATCACCGGTCCGTTCCCGCAAGGGCGGCAGCACAATTTCAACGACCCGCAGCCGGAAGAACAAATCCTCGCGAAATGTGCCGGCTTTGACAAGCTCTTCGAGATTCTTGTTAGTCGCCGCGATCAGCCGCAAGTCCGCGGTAAGGGTTTTACTTGAACCTACCCGTTCAAAAGTTCGCTCGCCGAGGAACCTCAATAATTTGACCTGGATGGATGCGTCGATTTCGCCGATTTCATCCAAAAACAGGGTTCCGCCCTGCGCCTGCTCGAACCGCCCGATCCGTCGTTCATGCGCTCCGGTGAATGCGCCCTTTTCGTGGCCAAAAAGTTCGCTTTCCAGCAGGGTTGACGCCAGTGCGGCGCAATGCACCGCCACAA
>DASYZW010000504.1:0-4279 GCA_035945915.1 Verrucomicrobiia bacterium
GTCGAAGAAACCGCGCGCATCGCCGAGCGCACCGCGAAAATTGCGCCCGGTTTTCGTCGCAGCCATTTTTACCTCGCCGCGTCCGTCCAGGCGCTGCACAGCATCGCCCGCCAGCGCGGCGCCACCGCTGGAGCCTATCTCATCCCCGTGCCGCACGATACCCGGCGTCACGGCGCGAAAGGCCCCATTTTTTCGAACCATCTTTCCATCCTCTTTTATCACATCGAATCGAACCAGGCGGAATATGTCCGCGACATCGTCGGCGAATTGGGCAGGCAGATGACCAACCAGATTCGCGACAAATTTCCCGAAGCCTGCATGGCCGCGCTGAACATGTTCAAAGTGTTGCCGCCCGGGTTTTACGTGAAACATCTCGGCAAACCGACCCGCGGCAAAATCGCTTCCCTGAGTTTTTCCGATTCAGGGGAAGCCTGTCCGGGCATGTCTGAATTTTGCGGCACGCGGATTTTGGACGTCACGCACCTCATCCCCTGCTGGAGTTCGCCGGGCGTGACCATGCTCTTTTTGCAATTCGGCAACCGGCTGTCCATCCTGCTGTCGTGGGTGGACGACTGCATCAGCATGGCCGAGGCAGACAGCCTCGAACACGATCTTCGCCGTGTCCTGCTGGATAGTCCCCTTTAACCATGGATCGGAAGCGTAAACCGGCATTGGCGGGATTCGCTCGTGGCAGGGACGTCGCACTTCGCGAATGGCGCGCTGCCCTTCGTAGCCTTGGCGAAGTTGGGTGCCACCACCATCCCCGCCAGGACAACGGGCGGAACCGCATCGGGCAGTTGTGAACACCCTTTCCTGTGACGTGTTGGTTGTCGGCGGCGGCGCCGCCGGCATCGCCGCCGCCACCGCCGCCGGCCGCGCCGGTGCCCAAACAGTTCTTCTGGAACGGTACGGCTTTCTCGGCGGACTCGCCTCCGCCGCATGGGTAGGCACCATCTGCGGACTCTATCTGCGCGACACGGTCGGCGCAGAACCCGCGCCTGTGAGCGGCGGATTTCCCCAGGAATTTTCCTCCCGCCTCCAGGCCACTTCCGGCGCAAAACCACTTCGCGCCGATGCCGGCCTATGGGTGTTGCCTTACCATCCGCCCGATTTCGCGCGCGTTGCCGACGCCATTGTCAGCGAATCCAAAAACATTTCTGTTTTTTTGCACACGACCGTCGCCGACGCGTCGGCGCAAAATAGGCGGCTGGACAAAGTCCGGGTCCAGGCATGGAACGAATCGCTGGCGATTTCTGCCGCTGCCGTGCTGGACTGCACCGGCGAAGCGACCGCCGCCGCGCTGGCCGGTGCCGTGGCCGAGGATGGCGGAACCGATCAGGCTCCGGCCCTCGTGTTTGTCCTTGAAAACATCGACCCGTCCCTGGCCGGGCGCGGTTTGCTCGAAGTCCGACGGGAATTGCGCCGCGCCATAGAAAACGGCCGGTTGCCTGCCATTTGCGAGCGACTCTCACTCGTGCCGGGCGGCGCCCCCGGCGGCCGGCTCGCTCTCAAACTGAGTTTATTCCCCGCGGAAACTGGCAAGCCGCTGTGGCGGCAAATTACCGAATGGGAACGCGAATCACGGGCCGCGCTGGAACCGCTTCGACAATTTCTTTCCGAAAACGTCCCCGCCTGCCGCAATGCGCGTTTGCATTCCGTGGCCCCGCAATTGGGTGTCCGCTCCGGCCGCCGCATTCGGGGACGCGCCCGCCTGGCGGACATAGATGTTTTGGAAACAAAAAAATCGCCAATCGGAATCGCCCGCGGCTCCTGGCCGATGGAACGCTGGACACGCAGTCCGCGCCCGGAAATGAAATATTTCGCCGAACGCGACTACTACGACATCCCGCTCGATTGCCTTCGCACCACGGAATTCGACAACGTTTTCGTCGCCGGCCGTTGCCTCTCCGCCGAAACCGGCGCGATGACCTCAGCCCGCGTCATCGGCACTGCCCTTGCCACCGGATGGGCCGCGGGAACGGCGGCAGCGTATCAAGTGGCGCGGAAGTCCATGGATGACGCCGTTGCTGCGATCCGGAAAGCATACTCTTAATTGTTTTTCCTCATTTTTATTTCACGGGGTTTATGTTTAATTTCCCGAATGAAACACCTTCTCGCCGCATTAATGCTCGTAACCGCTCCTGCCCTCGCGCAGGCCCAACCCCTGGTTTCGCCGGAAGTTCACCCTGACGGCTCAGTCACATTCCGGCTGCTCGCGCCGAAGGCGCAGGAAGTCCGCGTCCAATGCGAGGGCGTCCCTGACTCGATCATGACAAAAAATTCCGCGGGCGTTTGGATGTTCACCAGCCGGCCCTTGGAACCGGATATTTATACCTACATGTTTAATGTGGACGGCGTGCGAATGATGGATCCCCGCAATCCTTTTGAGAAATACAACCTGCTCAATTCCGCGAGCCAGGTGGAAGTGCCCGGGCCGGCTTCGACTCCGTGGCAAATCGCCGGCGTGCCCCGGGGAGAATTGGATCGGCATTTTTTCCATTCCAACGTCGCAAATGACGACCGCGATTTCATCGTTTACACTCCGCCCGGCTATAACCCGCGCGCCCGCAAACGTTATCCCGTCCTCTATTTGCTCCACGGATTCAGCGATGATACCACGGCCTGGACGCAAACGGGCCGCGCAAACGTAATCCTGGATAATCTCATCGCGCGTGGGGAAGCAAAACCCATGATCGTCGTCATGCCGTTGGGTTATGGCAATATGGCCGTGCTCAGAACCGCCGATGGCTCCGCCGATGCGGCGATGCTGCAGGAGAACGTGGATAAATTCGTGGAATCGCTGCTGACGGAAGTCGTGCCGCGCGTGGAAAATGATTATCGCGTCTTAACCGGCCGCCAGTTCCGCGCCGTAGCAGGACTTTCGATGGGTGGCAGGGAAGCGCTTGCCACAGGTTTGAATCACCTGGACAAATTCGCCTGGGTGGGCGCATTCAGTTCCGGCGGAATGACAAATTTTTCCGCGATGTTTCCAAATGTGGATGCCGGGGCGAACAAGAAGCTGGACTTGCTATGGATCGGCTGCGGAGACAATGACCGCTTGCTGAAATCGAACCGGGAGCTCTGTCGTTGGCTGCAGGAAAAAGGCGTTCGCTATTCGTGGGTGGAATTGCCCGGCCAGCATAGTTTTCGGGTCTGGCGCCGCGACCTGGTGCGATTTGTGCCGCTTCTCTTCAAATAAATTCAATTAATCCGCAATTGCACAATTTTTACGCCCTCTTCGATCGAGATATTTAAGATCTGGGATTTACGCTCAACGCTGATATCGCCGCTCCGTTCAAGGCGGGCGAGTTTGACCATTGAGGGATCGCCAACGTTGCCCGTCAAGCGCATGTCTTCTTCCAGGTCATGGCGGCTGACATTATGGCGGCGTAATGCGTCGGCCTGAACGCTTCCATCGATCACGACTGCAACCGGCGTGCCTTTGAGCAACCGCCCAAAAAGGGTAAACCTGCATGCCGCCCACGCCAGGCACCGGTAACCCGTTGCAACAACCAGGCCCAGCGCGATGTTCGGCCAGAAAGATGCCGAACCGTTGATATCCCTGGCAAGCATGGAGGCCGCGAGGAATGCAAGGACAACATCGGACGTATTTTTTTGGGCGATGAAGCGGCGCCCGGCGATCCGGATCATGGCGTACATCGTCGCGAAGGCGATAACGGCCCGCAGCAACAACTGCGGCAGTGTGAAGTCCTTGGGATCAACGCCGTCGCCCAGCCAATGTTGAAGATGAAAGTAAAATGCATTCATAAAGGCCAAGCGTATTAGTTCATTTATTTCTTTTTCTTTTTGCGGGCTTTTATTGCGGCTTCAACGAGCTTCCTGGCTTTCCCTGGGCCGGAGACTCCGAGCACCTTGAATTGTTTTCCGTAAAGCTTGTTGTAGGTTTCGAAAAAAACGGAGATCTCCATTACCATGGCCTTTTCCAGCTTCAGCTCCCGCAATTCCATGGGTGATTCCTTGCCAATAGCTTGGCCGATAATCCGGTCATTTCGCACGGCCTTTTTGCCTTCAGTCTGCGTGGCCTTGATTACGGCAACGGGTTTGACGTTCAAAAGAGTATTCGAGACGACCGGCTCCTCATTCAGTACCAGGACATCCAACGGATCCCCGTCGGCGCCGAGCGTGCCGGGAATAAAGCCAAAATTGAAGGGAAATACCATGCCTTCAGGCAAGGCCTTGCTGACGATATACATCCCCTTTTTCTTGTCATAGGAGTACTTGACACGGCTGCCTTTGGGAGTTTCGACAACCACATTCA
>DASYZW010000505.1:0-6641 GCA_035945915.1 Verrucomicrobiia bacterium
GGAAAAAGGGGAACTGGTTTTCGACTTTGCCGGCAATCATGATGAAATCCAAAGTTATCTTCAAAATGTTATCCGCTAATTACGCGAATTTTCGCCAAGCCCACCTGATCTCCGTAGGCGACGACGTGAGGAGTCTCTGACTAAATCCGGTGGTTCGGTCGGTAGCCGTGGTTCGGATCAGTCAGAGTCTCGTCACCTCGGCTCCTACAATTCCGGGGATTTCCCGCGTTTATCCTGTAAATCCTGTCAAGAATTTCGTAATATTGTCAAAAGAATGAACGACCTCGATTCCATCAGCGTTTTTTTTCCGTTCCACAATGAACAGGAAAACGTGAAGCAGGTTTATGAATCGGCTTGCACAGTTCTCAAAGGGATGGGACTCGATTACGAAATCATCCTGGTGGATGACGGCAGCACCGATGAAACCCCTCGCATCGTGGATGCCATTGCCGCAGCGGATCCCCGCGTGAAAGTCGTGCATCATCCCGTCAAATCCGGTTATGGCGCGGCATTGCAATCGGGGTTTCGCGCGGCGACCAAGACCCTGGTTTTTTATACGGACGGCGACGGCCAGTTCGATTTGAATGAGCTTCCGCCGCTCCTGCCGCTCATGAAACAGTACGACATTGTCTCATGCTACCGCATCAATCGGCAGGAGAACCTCCGGCGCCGGGCGAACGCCTGGCTATGGACGTGGCTAATGTGCACTTTATTCGGATTGAAAGTCCGGGACATGAACGGCGCGTTCAAGCTGTATAAGCGCAAGATTTTTGACGTAATAAAGATGGAAAGCACGGGATCACTGCTCAACAGCGAAATCCTGGCCCGCGCCAAACGCAAAGGGTTCACGATGACCCAGGCGGGCGTCCATCATTATCCCCGCGCCGCCGGCAAAGCCGGCCCCAAGACGAAGGTCATCTTCAAGGCTTTTTGGGAGCTGGGCAAATTGTATTGGCGGATGCGGAAGGAAGGATAGATCCCCGACGAATTGCTTGACCACAAAGAACACAAGGAGCGCAGAGAGCAAAGGAGACGTGCTCAAGCGGATCCGCCCGAACCGGATCGGTTGATTGCTTGATTTCCCGGAGATTTTTAGGCCTATCAGTTACAATGCTGCAACGAGCAGGGCTTTTTCTTTGTGATCTTTGTGATCTTTGCGGTCTATGCGGTTAAATACTTCGCGTAATTCGCGGAAAAATTCGATTTATTGTTTGGTTTTTGCCGGCTGCGGCGGCTGATTTGTGCTCGGCGGATGCTGCATTGGCGGATTGAGCATCTGCGGAATCCGCGGTTTCTTATGCGGAAGCGGTTTCGGGATATACATTGCCCTCATGTCACAATCCGGAAAATTTGGCGCTTCCAACCATTCAGCCAGCCCCAGAAGTTCAATCGCGGTGAGCCCGGCTGGCGCCGACCTTGTGAAGGTCAGTTTCGACGGGCTCGCCTCCGTTACTTCGGTCACAGAATCTCCCAGCGTCGGACCGATGCGGTTAAGCCACTTGCCTGCGGTTGAACCTTGATCGAGTTGCCGATGCTGCGAAAGCACAAGGGCGAGCTGCGTTAAACGCGGTAAATCCTTCAGGCGCTGGGGCGTAACTTCCCAATGGTAAAAAACGCGGTTCTCGCGGGTGACTTCTTGCATTAACGCTTCCGGCGGCTCTGACCCGGGCACATTCGGAAACACTTCCGCAAATAGATAATCGCCAGAAGGGTCCGTCAGAGCCTTCACTTCAGGACTGACGTAAAATGGAACGTCTTTCAATAGTATACTGTTCGTCTTCCTTTCCATCGGGAGGTAATACAACAAACCAGATTCCCAATTTGTGTCAGCAGTTAAATTTTGGCCCAATTGTGCCAGTGCGGAGACGGAATTGCTCACCGGGACCGCCAAATAGCTCTGGAGTGGTACCTGGCCGCTCGACCAAATAAACGCCTGGTCAGGCTCAGGGGAAAGCTCCAGCAATTTTGCCCACGGCCGCCTTTGCAGCCAGGGCCCGAATCCGCGAATGGCTGTGAAACTTGTCAGTGGCCCATGAATCATGTCGCTGGGAATTTGCCAGTCGCCCAGTGCCGGCATTGGCTGCGACAATTCAAACGTTCCGGACGGCAACAAATTGCCGCCACGGCCCGCCACCTGCATTTGCATCGCCGGCAGATCAAATTTGGCGAAGTGCGGAAAAACCTGAGCCAGCCGCGGCCAGTTGATGCGCGCGCTTGCCCAGTTTGTTTCATTGGTATCCGGCGACAGCGCTCCATGAGCCCAGGCGTCGCTCAAAGGCAATTCATCCTGCCCACAGCCAATGACGAGCCAATTCGTTGAACGGACAATGCGGAATAAATTCGGCGGCATGTCCTTTTTTAGTTCCCAGCCGCCGGCGATGTCCTGCGCCTTAATGCCGGTCCATGACTCGAGAAGACTTCGCAAATTGGTTTGCCAAAGCTGCGCGCGAGCGTCATTGAGGTCAATTGCCAGGGCGTATTCGGGCGACGCCGGAGCGTCCTGCATTTGAAACACCCATTTTGATTTCAAAAAATCGTCCAACAGCGGGCGCAACTGCGCCGCGCCGTTACTGGCACCGGCAGGCAATTTATCCGCAAACCATGCGGCCGGGGCGCGTGACAGCTTATCCAGCGTCTGATCCTCCAGGGCGCGCGCCTGGGAACAGCAAAAGATATTCGTGAAGGCTGTGGAATTCGTGTCCGCGGCAAGATTGTCGCCGCCGGCGAAATAAACCCGGACAATGGTATTGACGGGCGACAGCGCCGCCGCTTTGCGGGAGTTTGAAACCTGGAACCAGGCCAGAATGGCAACGACGGCGATGACCAGCGCCAAAAAGAGCAAAATCGCTTTTTTCATTGTGAAAGCGAAATCATATGCCAAAAAAACGGCCCGGTTTCAAGCTTTTCAAGACTTAAGATTTGCATGATGTTTAACCGCAAAGAACGCAGAGAACACAAAGAATCCTATGAAAGACATCAACGAATTGGCGGATCAAGTTCGGCAGATCGCATACCAGATCCATACATACCACGGCCACGGCCATTTGGAGAAAGTTTACGAAAACGCCCTTGCACATCGCCTTGCTAAAGCGGGATTTAAAGTAAAGCAACAGCATCCAATCCTCGTCTTTGACGAAGATGGGACGGTTATTGGTGATTATACCGCAGATTTACTCGTCGAAGATGTTTTGATTGTTGAACTCAAAACAGCAAAAGGGTTGGCTCCCGAACATCATGCGCAGACTATTGGTTACCTCAAGTCCGCGCGCCTTGAACACGGGCTTTTAATCAACTTTGGATCTTACAAATTTGAGATCCGAAAATTTGCTTGGTCCGACCAAGTGCAAAAGCCGAAAGTTGGACCTCTTTCTTTTTTATTCTCTGCGGTCTTTGCGCTCTTTGCGGTTAAGTGATTGGTAATTAGCGTCGATTCGCGCAATTAGCGGATTACCACAAAATCGAAAACGGAATTTCCTTCAATCCGAGCTTTTTTCGCAGTTCCCCTTGCCGTTCCTCCGGGCAATAACACAGCAGACAGCCGATTCCGGCGCCGGTGAACCGGGCGCCGCCGCCGCAGTCGCGGGCGATCTCCAGCAGTTTATCGGTGCGCGGGCTGCGACAGGTCGGCGAAAGATGGCTGCGATATTGTTCCTGAAGATTCAGCGCCGTGCCGAGATAATCCAGGTCGCCCTCGTTCCACGCGCGGGTCAAAAGACCCGGCAACTTCGCGATTTCATGCAGCAAAGATTTGTTTTTGCGGGCGAGGATATCCTTGATCGAATCCCGCGCGCGGCGACGCACGCCGCTATCGAACAGCAACAGGCGATTCGAGAGTTTTTTGCGCCATGCGGAAGGAAGCGCGATGCGCCGGACGGTCACGGAATCATCCCGGTGATACTTGAACTCGGAGACGCCTTTGAACAGGCAGGCCAGGGAATCCTGCCGGCCGGTCGCATACGGATCGATGCCCGTTTCCAATTCATATGCCAGCCTGGCCACAAGGAGCGGTGACAGCTTTTGTCTCCGGTCCCTGGCAAAAGCCAGGATGAGGGCCGAATGAAATGCCCCGCTCGAACCCAGCCCCGTGCCCCACGGCAAGTCAGCCTCGCTATGAATATCGAGACCGCCGCGGTCGTTTTTCCGGATGGAAACGCTTAAATATTTGTCGATGGGACAGCAAATGGATCGGGCGCCAAATTCGCGGTAATATTCCGGATAATCAGTCGTGCCCCCGACTAAGGGGATGCGGTAGGAAACGCGCGCCTCAACTGTCTGCATTCCTGTTCGATTTGTTCCCATGTGTCAAAGGATATTTCGAGTTTCTCGCGCTGAATTCTAATTCGTTTAAGACCTTCTCGCTCCAGGACGGGCAAGGCCCTGTGCTCCGAACCGTCGAAACTGTCTTTCAGGCGCGCCAGCGCGCCCGGCTCGATTCTCCAGAATCCCAAATCGAGAAGTCCACGCGGCGTGTCGGAAAAGATGCCAGCGTTCGGCCCGGTACGCGAGAGAATTTCAATCTCCTGGCGGAAAATCATCTGGTCAGCCTGCCAAACGATGACGGGCTGGTCCGGGCGATAAGCCGCGCCAAACTGGAACAGGGCATCGCCTGTGCCTTTGGGGTCGGCCTGTTCAAAATACCGGATTTTCCTGCCCCGAAACTCATCGCCGAAGTAACTGGCAATTTGGTCCTTTAAATAATTCACGACGATGACGATTTCCGAACCCTCGGGCACGGCGAGCATGGCATAAGCCAGGAGCGGCATGCCACCGAAGGGAATCATGGCTTTGTGAAGATAATTTGTCAGCGGCTGCATCCGTGTTCCACGTCCGGCGGCGAGGCAAACAAACATGGTTGGAATTAAAGCGGAAATGACAGTACGAAAAAAGAATTTTCATTGGACAGAATTCACAGAATTTCCAGAATGATTAAATGAAAAATCAATATGACCTGGCGGGAAGAATTATCGGAATGGCGATGAGAATTCACTCAACGTTGGGGGCCGGCTTTTTGGAGTCGGTGTACCATGCTGCATTGGCACACGAACTCGAGAAAGCAAACATCCAATTCGAATCGGAAAAGCTAATCAACGTCTATTACGATGGCATAATCGTGGGCCAGTTTGCGGCGGATTTCCTGGTTGAGAATGAGTTAATTGTTGAATTGAAGGCCATTCAGGATTTGGCAACAATCCACGAAGTCCAGACCGTGAACTATCTGACCGCCACACTGAAAGACGTTGGGCTGCTAATTAATTTCGGCGCCGAAAGCTTGCAATTCAAAAAGAAGTTTCGGCAATCGCGCCCAAAACCGACAGAATAGATTCAATTTTGATAATTTTGTCCATTCTGTCTAAATTCATTTCTTTCGCAACTAAACGGCACTTTCGGTGTTTGAATTCGGGGTCGATAAGCCCTATATTTTACCTAATGAACCGGGTCGGAAGACTTTTGATCTGTATTGCCGGCGGAGTGGCGTTAAGCGTCACTGCGCGCGGGGATATCATGCCTGTGACATCGAATGGCAGCGCACTGCGCCAGGATGCCAATCCGACGAACCGTCCGCCGAAGACGAAAAGGCATTACATGAACCTGCCGAAGGGATTTCCCGGTTTTTCACAGACAACCGCCCCGGCGATCAGTCGGCCCGCGCCCGGTTCGCCACAATCTTTCAAAAGACCCGGCTCATCATTTATCCAACCAAATCCATCACTGGTGCCGGTGGCCGTGACCCCTGCCCCTGACAACACGCTATCGGGCAACCCCTACGCTTCGATTGTAACCCGCAATGTATTCGGGTTAAACCCGATCCCGCCCTCACAGCCGGTGGAGACCCCGGCAGGCCCGCCCCCGCCAAAAATCACGCTCACGGGCATCACGACCATCTTTGGGCCGCCCGAAGCATTGTTCAAAGTCGCCGGGGTCGTCCGCAACGGGAAACCGCCCCAGGACGAATCGTACATTTTTACCGAAGGCGAGGAACAGGATGAAGTGGAAGTCACGAAGATCGATACCACGAAAAATATCGTATCGTTTATGAATCACGGTGTTCAGCAGGACATTCCGCTGACCGATGGCGTGGCTTCAGGCGGTACCGCGCCATCGGCGCCAAGCTGGCCCGGCCAGCCGGGCATGCGCAAGGTCCGGCGTTTCGGCGCTTTCGGCGGAAATCCGGGTGGAGGATTCCAGACCCAGTCGTACAACTCTTCTTACGGAGGTGGAAATAACGGCTCGCAAAACGCAAACGGCGCATATAATGGCAACGGCCAACAATCGAATTACCACGACCTCGGCGCCAATATTTCCCCCACTGTTTCCCAACTTTCACCTGAGGATCAGATGGCTTTGGTTGCCGCGGCTCATGCTCAGGCAGTCCAACAAAACGATCCTACCGCACCCTTCTTTCCACCTTCGCAATTCGATCAAGAAGCGCAAAACACGCTCGGCGGCGGCGGCAACACTGGCAATTCCCAAAATCCGACAGCGTCAGGCCCATCAGCGTCCTTTCCTTCCGCGCAACCGAGCTACCGTCGCTAACGCCCCGGAGGACCCTCCGTCACAAGCGCGCATTCGCTAACGGTTCGGCGCAGCGTCGTGGTTAAACGTGGGAGTTTAATTATTCCGTACATTCTGTCCATTCTGTC
>DASYZW010000506.1:0-1740 GCA_035945915.1 Verrucomicrobiia bacterium
CGTTATTGCACTTGATGCAGTCAATCATGAAGGGCGGCTTCGGCCCCGAAATCGGCGTCAAAGTGGACGTGATGAACGCGTTGATTTCGATGCTCTTGCTCATCGGCATGGTTCACCTGGAAGCGTTGCTGAAAGAACGGCGGCGCGTCGAGAGCGAGGAACAGCGCATGCGCCTCGAACTCGAAAGCGAAGTTCGCAAAAAAACGTCTTATCTGATGCGCGCCATCGAACAACTCCAGGCGGAAATGGACGAGCGCAAACGGGTGGAATCGGAGGCCCAGACGGTCCGCTGGGAATTGACCGCCGTTTCGCGCCAGGCCGAGATGGCCCAGATCGCTTCCAAAGTCCTCAAAAGCGTCGGCGAAGTCCTCAAAAGCGTCAACGTCTCCGCCCACCTGGTATCGGACCATGTCAAACAATCCAAAATTGCCAACGTCGTGCGGATGGGCGTCCTCATTCGCGAACACGGGGCTAACCTCGGTGAATTCATGACCCGCGACCCGCGCGGTCAAAAGCTGCCCGTGTATATCGCGCAATTGGCGGAACACCTGTCCATGGAACAATCGGGTTTGCTTACCGAATTGGAGGCGATCAAGGACAATCTCCAAAAAATTACGCTGATGCAGCAGGACTACTGCAAAGTAGCCGGACAGGCGCAGGCCGCAAATGGCGCCGAACCCGCATCCGGCGGGCAAAGCGAACTGGAAGCGGCCACCGCGGCGTGAGCGCCGCGGGACCCCAAGCGCTTCAACTGCTTACTTCATCCGGTCGAAATTCTTCTGGAGAATCTGCCAGTCCTTTAAGCCTTTGACACGATCCTGTGCTGCCTTGTTGATCTCCGCTTCTTTCGCGTTTTTCGTCGGCTTGTTGGTCTTGTAGAAGATTCCGAAATAACCGGGAAAAGCCGCGCCGGCCAGCTTGTACGCCGCGAGTTCGTCCGTCACGTCATGCTCCGCGGGCACGGGTGTAAAGACACCGCCCTTGCGGGGATTGCTGGCGTCGAACGCGCCTTCATAAAACTCAACGCATTCGCTCAGGCATTCAATGAAACCGAATCCATCATGGTCCATGGCCGCTTCCATTATTTGCAGGACGTGATTGGGATTGGTGTGCGTCGTCCTCGCCACAAACGTCGCCCCGGCGGCAATGGCCTGCTTCATCGGGTTGATCGGATAATCCACCGCGCCCCATTGATCGGTTTTGCTCTTGAAACCCAGCGGCGACGTGGGTGAGGTTTGCTTTTTCGTCAATCCATAGACCCAGTTATCCATGACCACGTAGGTCATCTTGATATTTTTGCGCGCGGTATGGTTGAAATGATTGCCGCCAATGGAAAAAGCGTCGCCGTCGCCGCCGAAAACGAACACGTGCAGGTCCGGACGTGAAATGGAAATACCGCTGGCAAAAGGCAGGGCGCGCCCGTGAATATAATGCGCGCCGTGGGCCTGGACGAAATACGGGAAACGGCTGGAGCAGCCGATGCCGGCCACCGTCGTGATTTTTTCGTGCCACATCTTGCGCTTTTCGATGAGCTTGAAATAAAGGGCCAGCACGGAAAAATCGCCGCAGCCGGGACACCACGTCGGATGGTCGGCGGCGATTTCTTTTTTCGTCAGGCCCTTGCGTTGTTCCGTCGCGCTTGAGGCGGCATCGGTCTGAGGTCGGTTGGGCAGTTCAGCTACGGATTCACTCATAAATTGAAATTTGCTTATTGTTTCTTGTCATTCAAAACGAACGGCT
>DASYZW010000507.1:0-1919 GCA_035945915.1 Verrucomicrobiia bacterium
GTTTTGTGGAAGTGGTAAAGGAGATTCAGAAGTTTTTCGGGCAATGATTTGGGCCTGGGTGCCCCCTTTATGACGACCGCAGGTCAGTTTTTTTGCCTAGCTTAAAGCGTCTTAAAAATTCCATATATTCTTTTGAAATAAGCTCTGGCTATTCGTTCAAACACCGCAGTCCGAGCGGAACTATTTTGGTCTGCCTGACGGCTTCCTGTGACATCCTCGCATACATACGATTCAAACCTAATACCTAACTGACATATAAGTGCGAAAACCTGCTTCTCGCCCGAATACGCGCGGAAAATTTCTTTACAGTCCGCGATTTGCTGTATGGAACGAATCATTGAAATTCCTGAAATAAGCGTCCCAAAATCAATCTTATGGTTAGGAAGGTCTTGAATCCTGACGCTTTGGTGATTTTTCGTCTCAAGAAATTCTCCCATTTTTTGATATTCGTTCTCCGTTATGACAAAATCACCGATGCGAACGGGTTCGTCTTTCTTCCACGGGTTGTCTGGCCATGAAACACCGAAGGGGTCGGGACGAATCTGATTCAAGTCTTCTTTGCCATTGAGTTTGGCCAGTGTAATTGGAAGTATAAACGGAAAAACTAGCGTGCTATACTCAGCGACATAAATAATTGCGCATAAAGGCGGGATGTGCTTTCTTGGGTGGGTATGAAGGCACTCTCCATCTC
The DNA here is from genome assembly GCA_035945915.1 of Verrucomicrobiia bacterium. GTDB lineage: Bacteria > Verrucomicrobiota > Verrucomicrobiia > Limisphaerales > UBA11358 > UBA11358. The sequence continues at coordinate 692 of DASYZW010000507.1, forward strand.
TGATGCCGAAGAAATGATTCTGGCACTGCAGGACGAGATACGCCGCTCCGATGAGTCTCGCTACGACCATCGGTTGCACGGCGTTCTGTTGGTCGCCCAAGGCATGAGTTGCCCCGAGGCAGCCCGCCTTTTGGGTGATGGACCCCGCACGGTGGAATACTGGGTGAACCGATTCGAGCGAAGCGGCTTCGGCGGCTTGGCCGACGGTGAGCGTTCGGGGCGGCCCAGCCGGTTGAACGCCCGGCAATGGGAACAAGTAAACGCCTGGCTGCGTCAGCCGCCGCCGCAGTGCGGTCTGGACGCCAACCTCTGGGACGGCAAATCCTTGTCGGCTTTAATTGAGCGGAAGTTTCACATCCGATTGGGAACCCGTCAATGCCAGCGCCTGTTCCGGAAGTTGGGATTTCGGTTGCGCAAACCCCGTCCGATGGTGGGACATCCGGATCCGGCTTTGCAACGCGCGCATAAAAAAACTCCGCGCACTGGCCAGAAGAGATGACGTTGATCTGTGGGCCTTGGATGAAGTGCATTTCCAACAATACGGTTCGCGGTGTCGAATGTGGATCGCGCCGGAGGAAAAAGACCCGGTGCTGCTTCATCATCCCACCCGCAAGGCCGTCGGCTATTACGGTGCCGTCCGGCTGCGGGACGGCAAATTCATTTACCGCCGCGAGGAAGAACTTTTTCAGGGAGAAGGCTTTTGGCACTTCATGCTGGACCTCCGAAAAAAAGGCCAAACCCCCGGCCGGCAGATCGTTGCCATTACCGACAACGCCAAATACCACCACGCCTCCATCCACCAGGCTTGGAGGGTGGCTGTGGCTCGCGAATTCCAGCTTCATTTCTTGCCGCCCTACAGCCCGGAACTCAATCCGATTGAACGGGTCTGGAAACTGGCGCGGCGCAATTGCCTCCATAACCGCTATTTTGCGCGCCTGGAGGAAGTCATTGGGTCGGTCGAGCGCCAGTTTGTCCAATGGAACCGTCCCAACGAGATCCTGCGCCGCCTCTGTTCGCTCGTTTAACATGCGCAACTATTTATGTCGTTATGTATAGCGCACAAGGCTGATGTCAACGCCAAGAACCGGGACGGCCTTACACCTATGCACATTGCGACAGCTTTGGGTTACAAAGACTTGGTGGTGTTGCTGCTCGCCAACAACGCGGACATTAACGCGAAAGACAACAGCGGCCGAACGCCTGTGGCGTTTGCGGCGTTGCACGACAA
>DASYZW010000508.1:0-6369 GCA_035945915.1 Verrucomicrobiia bacterium
CGCACGGTGCCGCCGGTGTCCTTGCCCTTTCCTTTTTCCTTGTCGTCATGATCCAGGAAGCTCAAGGCCCGGAAGAACGTCGTGGTCAAAAATTTGCGCCGGCGCTTTTTGCGGTCGAGGAAAACGTACAGCAAATCGCTGGTGTCAAACTGCGCCTCATACCAGGAACCGCGGTCCGGAATGACCCGGAAGCTGTGCAGCATCTTCCCATTGGCGTGCTGGGTCGCTTCGAAAGCGATACCGGGGGAGCGGTGCAACTGGGAGACGACGACGCGTTCGGCGCCGTTGATGACAAAGGTGCCCTGGGGCGTCATGAGCGGCAATTCGCCCATGAATACTTTTTCTTCCTTGGCGCTTTTGGATTCTTCTTTGAGCAGGAAAGTCACATACAGCGGGGCGCCGTACGTCAAACCCTCGCGGAGGCATTCAAGCCAGTCCACCTTGGGTTCGCCGATTTCGTAGGAATCGTAGTCCAGGACACACTTGGTATCATAGCTCTCGATCGGGAACACTTCCCGAAACACCGCCTCCAGGCCCACATGCTTGTCACGGCGTTTGGGCGTGGTATCGGCCTGCAGGAATTCCTTGTAGGAATTGGTCTGCAATTCGATCATGTTCGGCGGCGACGTGATCTCTTTAATTTTGCCGAAGTTGATTCTTTCAGTGACTCGCGATGGCATTTTGGACCTTTATGTATCATCCTCACCGGCATTTTCTCTCCTCCTCGTTATGAAGACTGGAAAAAATGACAATGATTCAATTGTTTAACGACAATAAACAAGCGCGCCGCGTTCAACGGCGAACTTGTTACGGCAAATTTTCAATATTTAGACTGTTTCGTAACTTTTAAAATTCCCCTAAAAATCCAGGTGGAGCGGCGCTCCCTGAGCGCCGCTCCAATGAATATATTACTTGACTTCGACCTTTGCGCCAGCTTCTTCGAGCTTCTTTTTGGCGTTGTCGGTATCAGCCTTGTTGGCGCCTTCCAGCACGGGCTTGGGAGCGCCTTCGACGAGGGCTTTGGCTTCAGCCAGTCCCAGGCCGGCCTTGACTTCACGGACCGCCTTAATGACGGCGATTTTCTTGTCTGCCGGAACCGAGGCCAGAATCACGTCAAACGTGTCTTTGGCGGCGGCGGGAGCCGCGGCGGCGCCACCCGCAGCCGGAGCGCCGGCGGCAGCGACCGCGACAGGCGCGGCGGCGGAAACGCCCCACTTGGTCTCCAATTGCTTGACCAGGTCGGCCGCTTCAATAATTGTCAACTTGCTCAGTTCCTCTACGAGGTTTGCTATCTCAGCCATTTTACTACTTCTGCCTTTCTTTCGTCTCGTCGTCTGCCGAAGCCCCTGCAGGATTGAGTTCGCGGGCCCGCGAACCGACGATTTACGTTGTTGTTTGTTTGTTTGCTTCCCGATCTGAAATCAGCAATTTCAAATCGAAATTCGCTTTATTCGCCCTTCTCGGCTTTCGCTTTGATCACCTGCGCCAACTGGGTAGCCGGCGTATTGATCAAAGTCACCAGCCTGGTGGCCGGCGCGGTGAGAAGACCCAAAATTTTGGCGCGCAACACGTCCAGGCTCGGCAAATCAGCCAAGGCGATAATGCCCGATTCCTCCAGGCGCTGGTTATTCAAAAACCCGAACTTGACCTTTAATTTATCAAATTCAGCCGCAAAATTCTTCAACGCTTTGGCTGCGCTCGAGATGTCCTTTTGGCCGGTCACCACGGCCATTTGTCCCGTGAGCGAACCGTTCAATTCGGCAACGCCCGCTTCTTTGGCGGCGATCCGGAAAATCGAGTTTTTTACGACGTGAACTTCCGCTCCCGCCTGCACGAGGCGCTTGCGAAGCTCGGTCAGGTGCGCCACTTTAAGGCCCTGGTAACCCACAACGATGAAGAACGGCGACGCGTTCAACCGGGTGGCGTATTCCTTTGTCAAAATTTGTTTTTCAGCACGCATAGTTTCTTTTCGTTAAAGTGTTCAACGGTTTAGGCCGCGGCGGCAAATTCTCGGACGTCCACACGCACCGCGGGGCTCATGGTGGCCGACAGCGTGCAGCTCTGCAGATATTGGCCCTTGACGCTTTGAGGCCTGGCCTTTGCCACAGCTTCGATGACTGTGCGCGCGTTTTCCTCGATCTGCTCCGGTTTAAATGAAGCCTTGCCCACGACGACGTGAACGTTTCCGGCTTTGTCCGTCTTAAATTCCACGCGACCGGCTTTGACTTCTTTGACGGCTTTAGCCGTGTCGTCCGTGACAGTGCCGGTTTTGGGATTCGGCATCAGGCCGCGGGGCCCGAGCACTTTGCCCAGCTTGCGGACTTCCACCATGGCCTCCGGCGTGGCAATGGCCACATCGAATTCTGCCCACCCTTCGTTGCACTGCTTGATCATGTCCTCAAAGCCGACGAACTCGGCTCCCGCCGCTTTGGCGGAATCGGCCGCCCCGCCTTTGGCGAAGACCAGCACGCGCACCGTCTTGCCGCTGCCGTGAGGCAGAGGCACCGTGCCGCGAACCATCTGGTCCGATTGCTTGGGATCTACGCCCAGGCGAAACGCGAGATCAATCGTCTCGTTAAATTTCGCTTTGGGAAACTTTGCCAGGACGCCTACCGCCTCCTTAAGCGGATATGACTTTTTCCCGTCCACGGCCTCGAGGGCCTTTTTGAAACGCTTGCTATGATCTGTTGCCATTCAATTTGGTGCGGTGCAAACGAGCTTTTGACTCTCCCGCGGTTGTTTGTTCTATCCGACGACTTCAATTCCCATACTGCGCGCAGTCCCGGAAATGACCCGGACGGCTGCTTCTTCAGACGTCGCATTCATGTCTTTCGACTTCATCTTCACGATGTCCAAAATCTGTTTGCGCGTCACCTTGCCGACTTTTTCCTTGTTTGGCATTTTCGAGCCGGCAGTGATGCCCGCGGCTTTCTTCAGCAACACGGAGGCGGGCGGCGACTTGGTAATGAACGTGAACGATTTATCCTGATAAACCGTGATCACGACCGGAATCACCAATCCCGCATCGTTCTTGGTTACCGCGTTAAATTCCTTGCAGAAGGCCATGATGTTCACGCCGTGCTGGCCCAGGGCCGGGCCGACGGGCGGCGCCGGATTGGCCTGGCCGGCCGGAATCTGCAACTTAATCTGTCCTGTGACTTTCTTTGCCATATCTTTCTCGTTAAAACGTTAAAAATCTATTCGGCGAATCACGCCTTTTCCACCTGCCAATACTCCAGTTCCACCGGCGTATTGCGGCCGAAAATATTCACGGTCACCTTCAATTTACCGCGCGTCGGGTCAATTTCCTCAATTACGCCGCTAAAATTAAGGAATGGACCATTGTTAATCTTAATGGTCTCACCCACTTCAAAATTGACTTTCGGCCGTTCGGTTTCTTCCGATGCGGAAATCTGGGCCTTAATGGCTTCGACTTCTTCCGAAGGCGTCGGCTGGGGCGGATCGCTCAAAAAGCCAATCACACCCTGAGTTTCCTTGATGAAATACCACGGCTTTTCAATCACTCGCCGCTCTTCATCCAGCAAAATCATGTCCACAAATACGTAGCCCGGCCACAGCTTGCGGCTGGTGACGGTCTTTTTGCCGCCGCGCACGTCCACGACCTTCTCCATGGGAACCAGGACCTCTTTGACACTGTCCTGCATTTCCTCAGTCTTGACGCGTTTTTCAATGCTTTCCTTGACCTTTTGCTCCTGGCCGGAAAGCGTTTGTACTATGAACCATTGGCTCCGCATGTTTTAAAGAACTTTTGTAAAAATCCGATTGAAAATCAAATCGAGCACAAAAACAAACACACCCAACAAAGCAATCGTAACTGCAATCAGAACCGTCGACCCGCGCAGCTCGGTCCACGTGGGCCATGAGCACCGGCCCGGCTTCAATTCGTGCCAGGTCTCCCTGAAAAACACGTTCAGCCGCTCAACGTAACCTTTCCACCAAAGAAGGCCAAAGATCGCCGCCGCGACCGCACCCACAACTATAGTTGTCGTCAAATTATTCACAAAAAAGCACTATTTCAAACAGCCGTTATCCGCCCGTTCCCGCACATGCCGGGACGCTGCAGTCTCACACCAACTTCCCGCAGCCCGGGCTGGCGGAGAGGGAGGGATTCGAACCCCCGTTGGCTGTTACGCCAAAGCGGTTTTCAAGACCGCCGCGATAGACCACTCTGCCACCTCTCCCGCCTTCGCCTTGGCGCGGCTAGCTGGCACGGCAGGAGGGAATCGAACCCCCAACCAACGGTTTTGGAGACCGCTACTCTACCAATTGAGCTACTGCCGTATCCGACCAATTTTCGCCCAATCTTTCGGACAAAAAGGGAGACGGAGAGTTCATCTCCGCCTCCCGATTCAAATCCTCGCCTTACTTCATCACGTCGCTCACGCGGCCCGCACCAATCGTGCGGCCACCTTCGCGAATCGCGAAACGCTGGCCTTTTTCCATGGCCACCGGGGCAATCAGCTCGATTTCCACCGAGACATTGTCGCCCGGCATGACCATTTCGACGCCCTGCGGCAGCGTCACCGTTCCAGTCACGTCGGACGTACGGAAATAGAACTGCGGGCGATATTTTGTAAAGAACGGCGTATGACGGCCACCTTCATCCTTGGACAACACATACACTTCCGCTTTAAATTTGGTGTGCGGTGTAATCGAAGCGGGCTTGGCCAATACCATGCCGCGCTCCACTTCGTTCTTGGTCGTGCCGCGCAGCAGCACGCCAACGTTGTCGCCGGCCGTGGCTTTATCCAGCAGCTTGCGGAACATTTCGATGTCGGTCGCCACCGTCTTGCGGGTGTCCTTGAGGCCGACGATTTCAACTTCCGCCATGCGCTCGAGAACACCGCGTTCGACACGGCCGGTCACAACGGTGCCACGACCTTCAATGGTGAACACGTCTTCGATGCACATCAGGAACGGTTTGTCGACTTCACGCGTCGGGAGCGGGATCTGTGCGTCGATCGCGTCCATCAACTCCTGGATAGCCTTTTCGCCTTCCGGCTTGGCTTCGAGCGCGGCCTTGGCGCTGCCCTTGATGACTGCGGCCTTGTCGCCGGGAAATTGATATTTGGAAAGCAGATCGCGCACTTCCATTTCCACGAGATCCAGCAATTCTTTGTCGTCCACGAGGTCCACTTTATTGAGGAACACGACGATGGCCGGCACACCGACCTGGCGGGCCAGCAGGATGTGCTCGCGCGTCTGGGGCATGGGTCCTTCAGATGCGTCCACCACGAGGATGGCGCCGTCCATTTGGGCCGCGCCAGTAATCATGTTTTTGACGTAGTCAGCGTGGCCGGGGCAATCCACGTGCGCGTAATGGCGCTTGTCGCTCTGATATTCGACGTGCGACACCGCGATCGTGACGGTCTTGGTTTCGTCACGCACGGTGCCACCTTTGGTGATATCCGCGTAGGAAATGGGAGTTGCCAGGCCTTTGCGCGCCTGCGTGGCGACAATCGCGGCCGTGAGCGTGGATTTACCGTGGTCAATGTGTCCGATGGTACCGACGTTGACGTGCGGCTTCGTTCGTTGAAATTGCTCTTTTGCCATATTTATTTTTTCGTTGTGTGTTCTTTACAAATTGTCTGGAGCCCATGATCAGGATTGAACTGATGACCTCGTCCTTACCAAGGACGTGCTCTACCAACTGAGCTACATGGGCACCAAAATTCGTTTGTTCAAACCGGATAACATAAACGACAAAAAACCGTCCCCCTTGACTTTTTTCGCAAAATTTCAAGAGGCGACCGGCTTATTGACTTTTTACGGACTACCGACGCGTGACAAATTACGAAAGCGGGCAACTGCTGTCAATAGCCAAGTACACAATTTTTGCGGCCCGTCGATCGGCGCGCAGAGGATGAAATCCCGCTCAATTTCTAGCGCCTTTGGCCGCCTGAATCTCTTTAGCCCGCGCTATCGCATCGTCTAAATCGCCCCGAATGTTTATCTCGCCAATCCGGTCAACCAACCCCGCCCGGGTGAGCGCAAAAAGCGGTTGCGAACGCGGCCCGCACAAAATCAATTCCTTCTTCTTGATCCGCAATTTCTCAAGCAAATCCTCAAGCGCATCCAAACCGGTTGCATCGAGCGCCAGCACGTCGCCCATCCGCAAAATTAGAACATCAGGCAGCTCGCCCGCGCGTCGCAAGGACGTTTCCAATTTGTCCGCGGCCCCGAAAAAGAACGCGCCGAAAATCCGGAAGACCATCACGCCGTCCGGGATTTGGGCCGCCGGCTTTCCACCGCCGGCCGGCGCGCCTTCATCCGCGTGGACGTGCGTCAATTCCGAGAGTCGCGCGACCAAAAGCGCAGACGCCAGGATGAGCGATGCTCCCACGGCCG
>DASYZW010000509.1:0-2951 GCA_035945915.1 Verrucomicrobiia bacterium
GTTTTCCTGGACGTTCTTTGTGGCGTCCAGTTCGAAATCCTGCGGGAGATAGCTGACGGCCAGATGCCGTTGCCGCGTGATTTCGCCGCTGTCCGGCGATTGCAGGCCGGCAAGAATTTTCAGGAACGTCGTCTTGCCGCAGCCATTGCGCCCTACCAGCCCAATTCGTTCGCCTTCCTGGATTCCCAAAGTGATCCGGTCAAGAATGGCGCGTTCGCCGTAGTGAACGACGATATCAGTGGCGGCAATGATGGTGGACATTAAATGATTCTTTTTGACGGGCCATTTCGAAAATCATCCAACCCGTTCTAGAAGATCAAAGTACTGGTCCCGCGTAATGCCGGCAGTTTTGAGGTTATAGTCCAGGCGATCCCTTGCTTGACATTAGGTATGGCCGCCTAAGCTGCGACAGGAGTGGAATGCTTTTCGAAACAGATCCAGTCTGGACCTTTCCAATTGGAACCGTCGTACGAATATCCGGCGTCCTCGAGGACTTTTGAGAGCGTACCCTGCTGTTCGGCCGTCTGGATGAAGACTTTTACGGCCTCGTCCAATGCTGCCCGGGCCGCCTGTGGTGTCGTGCCTGAACTGGCAACCTCCAATGGCATCGCGTGGGCAATGTACTGCCGGCCTTCGCGCCAGATTTGGACGGTGTAATCAATTTCCATTCTCCAATTTTAGCACAAATAAAATCGAATGAACATAATATTTTGACCGGGTCGAACAGGCTCTCGGTTAGAGACATCGCTTTTCGCAAGAGAATGCACTTGGCGCTGCCGCGGCTACCACCGATGTCTCCGCGCGGACAGCGCGCGGAAAGTGGGCCAACAATTATCTTGATTCAACCTCAATAGTGCGTGGGAGTTTAAGAAATAAGCGTTGACAAAGCCGGCAAAAACACTTTAATCACCTCGTGAAACCGAAAGGAGTCAGGCAGAACGTCGGTTCTACTCACTTCTCCTTAAGCACCTGTCGGGCCGTCATGCACAGACATCGCGAAAGAGAGGTGCGCTTTCGGACAGGATAGTCCAATTTGTTTGGTATTCGGCCTCGCCGTGATTTTCAGCGCTTGTGTCGGCATTGCCTTGTCGCACGGCATACTTGCAGTGACCGTTTGTTTGGTGCTGCTTTTGTTCGGATTATTATTTGCACTGATTCCAGGTCACGGACTGATTCACATCATACGATTGTGGCGGAGCTTGACTGGTCGAGGGCGGAAGAAAGATGGGTGATATGAGACATTGTCGGCCTTACACATCTCTAAAGCCAACGCCGGTTACGCCGGTAAATTTGCGCTGCGGGTTTCGGGTTGGCGGATGTCGCCGGCGGCGTGGCTCAGTTGTAGGTTAGACGACTTTGAGCTTTATGAATGATGTGCGTCCCCTGCCTGGTATTACGAAACGTCGCGCCGCATCGATTCTATTTTCGTTTGCCGCAACCGTTGTCGTGGTTGCTTGGCTCTCAATTCACTTCCACGCTGGCATTATACCAATATTGCTTTTCATAGCTGCCGGGCCTGTCGTTTACTATTATTTCAGAAGCCGTTGCCCGCAGTGCCGTGGCGGGATGGTTGTCCGCTACGACTCCATCCCGGATACGAAATTATCGAGGGTGATTTTTCATTGTTCTCGCTGTCAGAGTGGTTGGGATTCTGGACGAGTTGAGAGAACGAGGTAGATATGACACAGTCGCCTATACTGCGCCGGGGCCAACGCTGGCCAATCATCAGTTCTGAACGGCCCATTCGTTCGCGGGAGCCCACAGCTCTGGATGCGGTTGGTGGTCACGATTCCAATTCTGCGCGGAACGGGGAGGATAGAGATAATCACGTCGCTTTACCAGACCCACGTGACCATCCGCAAAAAGCAAATTGTAACCGTTTGCGTGAGGAGGTTTGGCTTCGGTATATTTGGCGTGTAAAGCAGATGGAGCCAACTCCCACGGCTGCATTGTTATCCCGCCACGAAATTCCCTATCCGGAAACCCGCCGGGTCGGGAATCACCAATCGCGTACATTTCGCTCGGGGCTACGACCTGGTTATCAGGCACTTTTAAGTTTAGGTCGCCCAATCCCAGCGGTGGCGAACCGAGAACCCACGTCCTTTTCCCAATCGATTTGTAACTCACGATGCCATCGGCATTGTAGGCATAGCTGCACGAGGTGTTGAGAACGAAACCCTTGCCTCCTGTCCGCGAAAGATTCCAAATCACAGTCCCACCCTCGGCAATATACGTTGGACATTGCCAGGCGGCGTTTGTCCAGGAAACCGGATTATAGGCAGCCAGGAAATCTGGCCAGGCTTTGACAGGCGGTCCGGCGTCAAGACCGGGTGGATACATACTGTGGTCAGAGATGTACATTTCCACGGCCAGCCCCGTTTGATGCAGATTATTCTGACATTGCGCACCCCGAGCTTTCATCGGGACTTTCGACAGCACTGGTAACAGCAGCGCTGCCAGGATGGCAACGATGGCTATGACAACCAGCAATTCGATTAATGTGAATCCTCTATTTCGAGGACTCGCTTGCTCGCCTGCATCCATATGATTGGGTAGAAGCAGATCGAAATCTCGGACTGCCAATAGGCCAAACATCCGTCACGGAGCGGCCGGCGGCAAGCGTAAACCGAGCGGTAGGACCACAAAAGGTCATAAACGAGGCGGTTGAACCGGCCTCGCCACCGCTGCCACATTCACAGCGATGGACCGCGCTTCAACGTGACGGTGGTAGCTCCACTGGCAATCAGCGCGGCGTCCCTGCCACCCATCATGCCGCGACCAGGCCGGCGGTTTTTTCCACGTTTGCCGGGAACGGCTCCAGCGGCATGGCGTCGTCATGTTCCAGGAATTCTTCGCAGACACGGAAAAAATCCGCTTTCGTTGCCACGCGACGGATCTGGTGCAGAAACTGCCCGGTCGGTTCAACCCCCACGCCGATATAATTCAGGTAT
>DASYZW010000510.1:0-3126 GCA_035945915.1 Verrucomicrobiia bacterium
AGAACCGCGCCGTTCCGCCGCCGCCGCCGCAGTCCAGCCCGTATTCTTCACTGCCATAGTAACCCTTGACCACGATTCCACCATTCACCGGCTCGGTCCCGCTATATTGATAGCCGCCGTTCGCCCAAATGGACACGCTGAATTCGGCATTGGTGAAAGCGCTGAAGTCAACGTTGGTGCCGATTGAGTTGGCGTCGCACCCGGTGGTTGAGTCGTACGGACCAAATTGAGCGCACGTTTCAGTGGGATCATTCGTGATATTAAAACCACCGGCTAAGACCCAATAGCCGGGTTGGGCCAGCGCGGTATTCGTGTAAAAGCCGTTATTTCCACTCATGAAATCGTTGCAAATCTCGCCGTAATTATATTGGTTGGGATCGTTGTTCGTTTCATCCAGCCGCCAATAACCAACCGGGTTGTCGGCCAAAATTGCCTGCGGATAAGGGGCTGTGGGAGTGGGAATGTATTGGGCCATCCAGGTGTTGGTCGCCGTAGCGATGCTGTTGCTGGCGATGCAGGTGAAGTTAGTGGGACTGGTCATCTGGCAATTCGTGAAAGTGAAGGTGCTGGAGGTCGCGCCGCCAACAGCGACGCCGTTGGTCAGCCAAAAGTAGGCGATCGGCTGCAGCCCGCCCGCGTAAACCGAGAAAGTGGGGCTGGAACCGAGATTAGCGCCTGATCCACCGAATAAAGTCATAGTATTCGTGTAAGTGACCGGGTCCGCCGTCAAGAATTGGGGAGTGGTATAAACACCCAGGCTGGCCGGCGAACTCGTGACCGCGCCGTACGCGTTCGTCACGACACAATAAAAATTGGTGCTGGCGTTGACCGGCAATGCAGAACTAATGGACAAAGTGGCATTGGTGGACCCGGAGATGTTGCCGCCGTCGACGAGCGCGACGCCGTTGGTGTACCATTGATAGTAGAACGGCGGGGCGCCCGCTGCCAAAACGCTGAAGCTGGCGCCGGTTCCCTGGTTGATATTTGCCGACGTGGGTTGTTGGATCAGTGCCAATTGATAGGCGTAAAGCAGGAAAGAATTCCATGAGAAATAACTTCCGTTGCCATTACCCAAGGCGTTTTGCCAAATTCCGCATCCCAGGATTGTGGGATTGGACGCATAGGTAAAGAGTCCGTTATGCACCGTTCCCAGGCATCGTTTTCCGTCGATATAGCAAGCGATTGTCCATTTATTGCTCGGATTTTCTCCGGTCGTCGTATCCAGTACCATTTGCAGCGTGTGGGGAAGACCCAATGTGGTGTTGAAAGCGCCATTCGTACTTGAGATTTGATGCGATGTGTTCACATCAAAGGCTTGTATATTTCCACTGGATTCCGTAATAATTCCGAAATCAACTCCACCGCTATTGGGACGGTCATTGGAACCGCCAATAATGCGGTCGTAACTCGCAAAGCCAGCCCCGATCCAGGAACTCGGAGAACCGCTAAAGGTCACCGTAGCTGACAGGACGTAAACATAATTGCTCTGCGGCCCGCATGGCAGAAGCCATCCGCTTCCTTGCGCGGTGCCCATGACGCCGTTGGCGTAAAAGGCGTTGGTGTCATTAGCTCCCAGCGCATCAATCCATTCCGCGCCATTGGTGCCGCCGGCCAGGGTGACAGCGTAATTGGGCAACGTGTTGGTAATGTTTACGCCCGCCGTGCCGTTAAAGGCGTTGGAATAAATGAGCGTCCCGCCTGGGGCCAAAACACTGGAATAGTCGATTTGGGCGCTTCCAATGGAACAGCAGAGCGCGACCATCGCGGTGATCATTCCCGTCACTAGCAGCTTTGTCATTGATTTCATTTTTTTATTTTTGGGGTTGGGGATTAAATCTATTTTTCTCGATACGCTACGGGTCATGATTCGGACGGAACCGTTACAGATGTTTTAAATTTTATTGCACAGGTCTTCATCGGCTTAAAGCTTGTCGTGTTCAAATGTGGTCGCTAAACAATAACACCGAAGTGGGCTTTTACCTATGGACAGAAAACGGTTTAACATGGACAATCCGCCGAATTTCTTACGCTCGATTTGGACGTTGAAAAAGCTTTTCCTGGCAGGGTACAAAGAGCCATTAGATGCGAAGTTTAACACAAAATCCCTGTCCTTGCAATCGCCTGTTTGGGCGAGTAAACGCCAGAGTGTGCCTGCGTGAGGTGGAGTTGGCGCGACTTTGATGGAGTGGCCTTGGAATAATGGTTTTGTGAGGATGTGATCAATAGGTCGTTCAGACAACCGGCCCAGGAATGGATGATCGGTCGTGCGCCCTTACCTGAAAATCAACTGCTCAGATTGGAGTTGCGCGTGATTCAAATGAGTTCTTTTTTGTACGCAAAAAGTCGAACGGGCAGAAGCGTCCGGTTGGCAAAAATATAGGCTTTTGACCGGTCTAGTGGCTGCGCAAATGCCTTGATCAGACCCGGCGCCATTTGGGCCAGGTTTCGCAATCGGGCATCGTCATTGCATTCGCTCGCCTAAATGGGCGATAGCGGTCGGCGGCTTCCTGTATTACCTTGACCGGCGAAATCCACATATGAGTGACGTGCCGTTCATCATCATGCCCATACGGCAGGAACAGCTCACGAAATGATCGGCATAAGTTGACTCATTGAAGGTGAAATTTCACAAGAACTCGAATGGCCTTTTTAGCGAAGAAACCAAGCCGGAAACTGCCTCAATTGCACCGACCGGGAGGAATGCGGCGGGTCGGTGAGTGTGAAGGTGATTGCGGGGAGGAACGGGCGGTAGCCGCCGCGCGTGGGAGATCGACAGGAGTGGTTTGACCCTTAAGGCAAAAACAAATCCCAGAACCAAAACTGAAACCAACACGTATGAAAACAATGACAAAGTGGCTGCTGTCGGGAATCATGGCCGTCATCGGTTGCTCCATTGCAAACGCGCAAATCATCTATTCCAACAATTTCACTTTGGGAACCGGGGTGAACATTTCCAACACGGCGCCAACGTATGCCGCGACCTACGCTGGCGGTTCCAGCAGCGCGGTCTGGCTTGATGTATGTGGAAGCGGCACCACTCATGGCCTGTTGCTGGACAACGGCATTGACGAGTCCCCCCAATCGGATTTTTGGGCGTTGCCATTTAAGCCGCAGACCAATCATGTA
>DASYZW010000511.1:0-1593 GCA_035945915.1 Verrucomicrobiia bacterium
CGACTGAATAATTGGCTCCAGGCAACAATTGTACTTGCGCGATGACTGGCGTTTGAAGGTTCGCGTCAGCCATGGGGTAGACAGTGAGCGTAGCGGAATTGGCTCCGGCGGGAATCAGGACCAAGGACGGAAGATTCAGATAATCCACTCCCATGGTCGCCACCCCCGGGCCCGGCGGGCCGGCGGTCACATTAACAAGGATTGAGTCCAGCGGAAATCCGCCGCGCGTTATGGTGAACAGGCCTGTATCCGAACTTTTTTGCCCGGGATCAGGTTGTGTGGCCGTGGGATCGGTCACTGTGATGCTGATGACATTTTGCGACGCCAGCAAGTTGGTCGCGTATTCGTAATCGTTCATGGCCGCGCCGCTGGAATCCTGCTGGCCGTTGCTGGAAGAGTTGGTCGGGCTTAAGCCCAGCGCAAATTTTTCCCAATCGTTCATCAGGCCGGCGCCGTCGGAATCCACGTCCGAAATTCCCACCCGATAGAATTTCATGACCGGACCAAATGTTCCCGTCAAAGTGATATTACTGCCCGCCAATGCTTCCGCGTTCGTCTCCATCACCCAGACCGGGTTTGCCTGATTGGTCGCGCTATAGAGCGTGTACATTTTTCCGAGCCTGCTTGGCAAGGTCACCGAGAAATTTGTCGGCGAAGACGAATAGCTCGGAATATTCGGAAACGATTTTGAATTAAAGGGATCGGTGCCGGCTATGGCCTCCTGCCAGTTGACAAAACCGTCGCCATCGGAATCCGCGTTGGGATCGACGCCGTAAGCGTTATACATCCACTCCCACACGTCGCTCATGCCGTTGTGGTTCAGGTCAATCACCTGGGCTCTGGCGCTGAACCCAATGAAATAAAGGCAGACTGAGACAATAACGAAAAATCCCGGAAGCCGTCGAGCCGGGCAAATGAAGTATTTCGAACTCATTTCCTCAAACACAATTTAGAATCGTTATCATCCTCCCAGTGGTTACCGTAAAAGTCAAACGACAAAGTCGTGTCACAGGAAACATTAGCAATCCAAATAACGTCTCGATAATGGACACAGCCGCCACTGAATAAAAGTGCGGACTGCCAAAATCAACGAAGCAGCAGGTAGTTATAAATCGAGATTTATCTACCGGACGGTATTAAGGCCAAGTTCAATTCCGCAAATTCGTTGAACCAATTTTCTGCCTCGCAGGAAAATTCCACAAATTTGCCGCGCCATTCGAATCTCACGGCACACGCGTGCAGAGCGTGATGCGGCAGAATCAGCTTTTGCTTTTGCGCATCGCTCAATCGGCGTTCGACAAGCGCGAGATATAAATCCTCATCTCCCCCATAGATTTTGTCACCGACGATTGGATGGCCCAGGTGCGCAAGATGAATGCGAATCTGGTGCTTACGACCGGTACGTGGCAGGATCCGCAATAGGGAAAATGGTCGTCGCTCGCTTTCGCCGGCAATAGGTTTTGAAAATTTGCGGTCGACGAAAAATTCCGTCTGCGACGGCAATCCGTCCGGGCGAACGCGATCTTTGATGGCGACGCGGCTGGATTCATCCTTGCCCAATGCCGCGTCAATGGTCCCCTGCTCCATGCGAAC
>DASYZW010000512.1:0-1697 GCA_035945915.1 Verrucomicrobiia bacterium
GTTCCTCTATTTCGCCGCCAGTACTGATTTCGGCCTTACGGCTGGAGACAGCGACATGTCGGGGATTGCCCGTCCGGTGACGTATAATATTTATGCAGTGGTGCTGCAAACGAATGTGCCGTCGCCAGTTGCACCTCAAAGTGACGATGAAAGCGCGGACAAAAAATCGTCAGGCGCGGACTTTGAATGGCCAGCGAATGCTAACGGTTTTAGCTGGCCGTTTTCGAAGAAAAAACCGGCTACGTCTGCCGACAAAGCCGGACCAGGGACGAATCAACTGCAGGAAACCAATTTGGTGTCGATTGATTTTGAAAATATACTGCAGCGCATCGTTGCGCTGCCAATACCTGCGCGAAATTACACAGATCTGGAAGCTGGAAAATCGGGCATATTGTATTTGGCGGAAGGGCCGTCGCTGGCCAATGCGCCGGGGGAAAGCTCGCTTACCGTGCATCGATTCGATCTGGAAAAGCGTAAAACCGATCAAATTCTTGACCATGTCGACTCGTTCGCCTTGTCCGCCGACGGCGAAAAGATGTTATACCGCAAAGATGGCACTTTCCACATTACGGATTCTTCGAAAGCGCCGGATGGCGGCGCCGGCGCGCTCAAACTGGATGAAGTCGAGGTTTATGTGGATCCGCCTGCGGAATGGCGGCAGATGTATCGCGAAGTTTGGCGAATTGAGCGGGACTTTTTCTTTAATCCACACTTTAACGGATTGGACCTGACGAACGCCGAACGCGTTTACGAGCCGTTTCTGGATCGTGTGGCGAGCCGTGACGACTTGACTGATTTGTTCCGCCAAATGATTGGCAACCTGGATGTTGGCCATCTTTGGGTGCGAGGGGGCGCCGAGCCGAAGTTTGACGAAATTAACGTTGGCCTTCTTGGGACGGATTATGAAATCGCCCATGATCGGTATCGTTTTAAAAAGATCTATGATGGCCAGAATTGGAACCCGGACCTCCAGGCGCCACTGACTCAACCCGGCGTAAACGTCAAGGAAGGTGAATACCTGCTGGCCGTCAACGGGCGCGACCTATATGCGAGCAACAATCTCTATAGTTTCTTCCAGGAAACGGCGGGGCGGCAGACAGTCATATCCGTTGGCGCCAAACCGGATGGTTCAGACGCGCGTGATATCACTGTCGTGCCGGCGCCAAATGAATTTGCTTTGCGCAATTATGCCTGGATCGAAGGCAACCGGCGCAAGGTGGATGAAATGACCGGGGGCCGCGTGGAATATGTTTACCTGCCGGACACGAGTTTCGGCGGCTACAAAAACTTTAACCGTTATTTCTTTTCGCAAACCGACAAGCAAGCGGCGATTGTGGATGAACGATTCAATCACGGTGGGTGGCTGGCTGACTATATCGTGGACTATTTGCGCCGTCCGGTGCTGAACCGGGTGATGACGCGGGAAGGACATGATATATCGGAACCGTTTAGCATTTTTGGACCCAAGGTCATGATTATTAACCAGTTTGCCGGGTCCGGGGGCGACGCATTGCCGTGGTACTTTCGAAAATTGAACATTGGGCCGCTCGTCGGAACCAGGACGTGGGGCGGGTTGGTCGGTATTGGCGGCTATCCCAGCTTGATTGATGGCGGCACGGTAATGGCCCCGCGCTGGGCGATTTATGGCCTTCACGGTGATTGGGAAGTCGAAAACCATGGTATCGCCCCGGATGATG
>DASYZW010000513.1:0-2948 GCA_035945915.1 Verrucomicrobiia bacterium
TTTGCATGAAATTGGCACCGTCGCTGCTTTGCCATGCGTGTCGCTCCTGAAATAAAAAATAGGGTTGGCGGATTAAACCGGCACGCTGTCTCGCGATAAGACAGCATGTCCAAAGTCAGTTGGAATAAATATGCACAAACAACCAGGTGGAACATTGGGCCGACGCGTGAACCATTATGCGCTGGTCATCGCGTTGACGGTGGCGTCGGCGGAATCGTCGCGCGCGGTCGGGTTTCTTTTGCCCAACCAGGACCCTGAAGCCATCGGGCGCGGCGATGCGTTTGCGGCCACGGCCGACGACCCGGCGGCGATCTACTACAACCCCGCCGGCATTACGCAATTGCCGGGATTCCAGGCCAGCCTGGGACTCTATGGGATTTCGGCCCGCACTTCGTATTCATCATCGTCCGGTTCGGCGCACACCGATGCGAACCCGCAGTTTGTTCCGCAAATTTATTCCACTTATTCATTGAAAGATTTGCCGCTGTCATTTGGATTGGGCATCTATGTGCCGTATGGACTGGGCGTTGATTGGGGCAATCCGCCGTTTAGCGACGTCGCACAAAGAGGAAAACTGACCTATTTATCCGCTAATCCGGTTTTTGCGTGGAAGATTTGCAAAATGGTTTCCGTGGCAGCCGGCCCGACGTTCAATTATTCGGAGGCCATGTTTCAGAACGAGCCTTTTCCTGGGGGCCACTTGCATTTCCAAGGTTCCGGTTGGGCGCCCGGCTACACTTTTGGCATCTTGTTTCAGCCGCATCCGATGTGGTCTTTTGGCGTGGATTACCGTTCCGAGACGAGCCTGAACTATTCGGGTCAATTCGTGGAATATGGAGGCCCCGGGGTTGAGACGAGCGCCAAGATCAATTTCCCCCGAACCGCATTGGGCGGCGTTTCATTTCGACCCACACCGGACTGGAACCTCGAATTCGACTTGAGTTGGACTCAATGGAGCAAAATCAATCAACTCACTTTTCAAAATTCTCCATTCGGAGTCCCTATTTCGCTCACGTTGAATTATCGCGACAGTTTTATCTATGATTTTGGCGTTACCCGGCAACTGGGCAAGGGCTATTATGCCAGCGTGGGCTACATTTTCAGCCAGCTTTCGAATCCGAGCGCTAATTATAACCCGGTGGATCCGGATGCGAACCTGCACCTGGGCAACTTTGGGTTTGGCCATAAGGGAGAGCATTTCGATTGGGCGGTCGCTTATCAATTCGCCTATAATGGCGGGCGGACGGTCACCGGTGATGCGAACGCACCTGCCGACGGCACTTACAAAACCTTCAACAATGCGGTTAACGCTTCCGTGACGGTGAAGTTCTAAGCGTGGCGCCAAAACAGCGGAATTCATTTACTGAAAGCGTCCCACTTTTTCAGAGCGAGGCGGAGCGGCTATTGGGAAGGATTTACCTCAAGTCAAGCACGTCCGAGTGCCGGCATTCAGCTTGATGGGCGAATCGTTCTGAGAGAGATCCCTGGACTCTCGGTTAAGCGAAAACGGTTGGATCTTCGATTCCGGCGGTGACGTCGAATTCGATTTCTTTGACCCAATTTTGCATCCACGCCTCGGTCACTTCAGAATTGGTATTTAATTCGGGGTGTGATTGAATCAACAGGCTCAGTCGATTTTGAAATGTGACACAACCAGCGCCGATTGTTTGAAAGCGCAGGACCGGCGGCGCAAAGAGCCAGCTTCCGAGACATTCCTCCGCGGTGATTTCCTTTTCCGCGTCCCAATCGCCGAGATTGGAGAAGCCGCCGATGTTCCAGCTCGAGGTGGCGAGTTCCTTTTTGAAAAGAAATTTTCGGATGCCATTGGTCGAAAAGCGGCCGACTTCATAGGCATACCAGTTGGCCCAATGCTCTTTTCGGGCCAGGGCGGCGTAAATATTCCGGTGAATGTCATGGACCGTTTCGTACGATTGAACCTTGACGCTCACATAACTGGAGAAATTCGAGGTATCGCGGTCCCGGAACACTTTGCCGCGAAGATTTACCGGAATCATCCAGGGCACCACGGACGACGGGTCTTCCAGAAAGAAGCGAATCGCTTTAGAGAGATTTTTCAGCAGAAACGAATTGACCGTGACGCCGGCTTTCCGGCAGGTCCGGCGAATACGCAAGGTTTCGGTTTCATCAAATACATGCCACGCGGCGGCGGGGGGCGGCGTATCGTTGGTCGTCGGAGCCGGCGCTCCGTCAAAAGGAGCCCATTTTAGGGCGCGACGAGGTTCAAAGTACTTGGGTAACAATTTCAGGACGGACATTCGCGACGGGGCTGCCGGGTGCCGAATTTGGGGCAAGCGGCCCAATTTGGCGCCGCCTTTGCGAAGGATATTGGCAAAACCGCCGATACCGTCGAATTCTTTGTGGGGAAGATAGATCCACTCGGGCTCGGTACTTCCCGGCGCGATCCGTCCGAAGCGAATTCCGATGAATTCGCCCAGTTCTTCCGCTGATAAGAACCACGGCTTAATTGGATCAAAGGCTTCTTTGTCCATACATTTGCCTGCCGATAACCGCAATTTTCAGGCCACTGTGGCGTGTGTGGGAATGATTTTTTCGAGCGCTTCGTTTGCCCAGCGCAACATTCGCTCGGTCGTCTCCCATCCGATGCAAGAGTCGGTGATACTCACCCCGTAGCGCAAGTCTTTTAATTTGGCGGGTATCGGCTGATTGCCTTCATTGAGGTGGCTTTCGGCCATTAAACCGATCAGGGAACGGGTGCCTTCCACCCGCTGCTCGATCACGCTGTGCCAGACGTCCTCCTGCCGGGCGAATTTCTTTTCCGAGTTGGCGTGGCTGCAATCCACCATCAAAACGGGTTGCAGTTTTTCGGAAATCAGCTTTTCCTCGGCCGCGCGAATGCTTTCGGCGTCGTAATTTGTTTTGGCGCGGCCGCCGCGCAAAACGACGTGCGCATGCGGGTTCCCGCTTGT
>DASYZW010000514.1:0-2527 GCA_035945915.1 Verrucomicrobiia bacterium
GGTCCGCAACCTCTCCCGCGAACCGGTCTTTGGTTTTCGGATTGCGAATTTCTTTCGTTTCACGCGCATGTTGAATTCGCCCACGTCTCCCAATCCTGCGGCCTTCGATTCGGGGTTTTTGAAACTCAAGGCTGAGGAATACGGCAAGCTGTATGACACAATGGCGGGCGTTGGCATCGCTGTCCGCGTGTCTCCGTCGATTGAACAGCGCGGAATTCATTGGTATTGGCTCGGCGCGCCTCTCGCCCTGGTGGTGGCCTCCTTTGTCTGGCTCTATACGCACCTGGATTTTGTAAGCCAAAAATTACACAACGGTTTTCTTGGCCTGTTCTATCACGCAACGGCGTCGGCGATAGCGCATCCCCTTGTCAAAATTCCTTCGTTGTCGGGCGCGCCACCGGCCTCCCCTCCCCCGTCGGTCACTCCTGGCCCGCGCACTTCCGCTCGGCTGGCGACCGGGTATTCAGAGGGGGTCAGCGGCGACACAGACACAACCGACGATGTGTATTGCACTGGTTACGTGGATTTGCCGAATTGCACTCTGGTGTTTCTCTCGGATGGCCGCACAGCGGACGCGAGAAACGGTGACGTTCAGTTTATCAAGCCGGAGCGTGTCCGCGTGTTCGGTCGTGATTACGAAGTGCATACGACAGCGCAAATCATTCATGACAATCCATTGGCGTTTGCCGTGCCGGTTGAGTCCGCTGCACAATTTGCCGGAAGTCCGAAAAATGTCAGCCCTGCGGCCGCCGCGCCTAGCGGCGTAATCACTATGCGTTCTTCCGGCATCCCCTCTCCCCGTTGAAGCTGTCCAATACAGCGCCGGTGTTTCAAAGGGGTGGCGCTTCACCTTCTACGCCGCCGTAATGTGACTTGAAATGTGAATACGATGGACATACGCGGCCAAAGTGGTTGTGAACCGCATGAGGTCGCGCGCTCGCGATTTGTCCTGGTGGTGACGGATTTTAAATCGATTCTGCGGGAGTATCGGGGCGCAGGGACGATTTAAAAGGCCGTCACGACCAAGCTCGACGATTCTGGAGTGACGAAACCTGTCTGGCGGAATGGAGTGATGGCCGGGCGGAGCGCAGCAGTTGCGCAGTCTGGTCGCGTGGGGCACTGGGACAAACCAGTCTTCCGGCTTCTCAAGGTCATCAAACATATCCGGAAGTCTGGTTTCGGTGACGGGACATTGCGGACGCGACCGGACGAGCACACAAGCGGAGCGGAGCCCAAGCCGGCGCGGAACGGAGGCAGACGGGTTTTGGTAAGGACGATGGGGGCCAATCCGAACGTCCAGCTTTGCAGGGTGAGTTTTATATTTGCGTAAATTTGCCTAACGATCCGCCGCCTTCTTGAGATTCACCGTTCCTCACCCTATTGAATTTCTTGAAAGTTGTGCATTAACTGACGTGCGGCAATTTCGGCATTCACACCGCAGGCCTTGCAAATCCAAAAGAATTCCACCATGTCCAAACGCCGTTCCCCCAATTCGAGTCGCGCAATAAAACTGCGCTCCCGGCGCAATTTGTCGGCCAACTTGCGTTGGGTAAGCCCTGCTTTTTTTCGCATCGCGACGATCGCTCGGCAAAGTTGCTCGCTTTGTCGAGTGTAAATAGTCTTTTTCACGCTCGCATTTTGCGGGCGGATTTTGCTTGCTTCCAAACTGCGAGCATGCAATCATGCCGGAATCGGGAATATTCGGCGCGAGTTCCGTCACGGGGAAATTTTTTCTTGTGTTTTTAGGAACTTGGAGTAAAACCATGTCAGTAATGAATCGGAAGGCCAACGCTCAGGTGCGAGGCCATAGGCTTCGACGGAAACCGCCATGCAGTGTAAGGAGGGTCGGACGGTTATTCTGCGGGCATCAAGCGTTTCCAAGGACACCGGAGCGCCAACTGTATTCTGAACGCCGTCGTCAGAAGCAAGTTGATTTCTCCCGCCTCGACTTTTTGGAGGTTGCGCGTCGCGATCTGGGCTTTTTCAGCAAGTTCATCCTGAGTCCATCGTCTGCGGACCCGCTCCCGGCGCACGTTTGCGCCAAATACGCTGATTCGCCTCCACTCTTTTTTGGAAATTGCCACGACATATTACATCGTTTAATCGGTCCAAATGTGAACGATGTATATATCGTTAAAAAATATTCACTTTTATTGAAAGAAAAACCGACTTGTTCCGTATTAATAATAGAAGGAACCGCACAAGCACAAGCGCACCACTGAACAATTAGTCGCAAGACAACCAAATCAGGATCATGAAAACAAAGGAGCGAAATCATTCGTGGCTATTAGCTGTCGCTTTAACCGGTGTGCTTGTCATCGCGGGTTTTCTATATTGCGCCCACAACGCCTTGGCGCAGGGCACGCCGTACCCAGGATTAAAAATCGCAGCCCTCGGAACAAACACATTTTCCCTGACCGTGACCAATGGCGTCAGCGGAGGAAATTACGAAATTCTGTGGACTCCCGATTTGAGCGACACCGTGGATTATCCGTGGACTTGGATCGCGGTGGGAGCGCCCGGTCAA
>DASYZW010000515.1:0-4987 GCA_035945915.1 Verrucomicrobiia bacterium
CACAACAACGCCCGTGTGAGTGAGCATCCAAATACGGCCGTCGGCGCCCAGGATAGCGTGAGGCAGAATGAACGGCGATGCGATGCTAAAGACTGCTTCCTGGCTGACCAGGCCTTCATTCTTTCCGTAGATGATGGGGCGGAGGATGAGACTATGGTCTTGCATGGCCAATTCGATCTCGCGTTGCCGGAGTTTGAAGATGCCATGGCTGGACGCAAACCAAAGCCAGCCCCGCCCGTCGGCCACGATTTGCGAAATGTAAGTGCTTCCCAAACCCTGTTCCACCCCGATCCGGTACCCATGCCCGTCTTTGATCCGCATCAACCCGCCGCCGCGGCTGCTGATCCACAGGCTTCCATCGTCCGTGCCATAAAGACAGCAAATCGGACGGTTTGCAATGGGCACTTGCCCGGTTTCGTTTATCAGGTTGGTTCCGTCGAACCTAAATAAAATGCCGTTGGCGCCGATCCAAATATTTCCGGACGCATCCTCGGCAATGGCGGAGACTCGTTGAAACGGTCGCGGCAGCGTGAAGTTTTTGATTCGACCCTGGTACAGTCGTTGCAGCGCGTCGTTGCCGATGATCCAGAGATCGCCGTTGGTTGCGGGCAAAAGGCCGCGTACGGTTCCACGAGCCACATTGGTCCTCCATATTGTATAGGCGCCCGCGGTGATTTTCAGCAATTCACCAATTCCCGTCCCGACCCAGACCGCGCTTTTATCGGCCGCGACGCACGTCACGGACTTGGAAAATGGCGCGTTGGTGAATACCGGTGCCCATTTGCCGCCCATTTGCGAGACCAGCGCGCCATTTTGTGTCGCGGCCCAAAGAACGCCGTCGGCGTCCTCGCAAATGGATTGGATCTGGGATTGAACTTGATTATTTTCGATCGCCTCGACGCGGATACCGCAGGGAGTGATTCGATCCAAACCGCCGCCGCCGGTTCCGACCCAAAGATTGCCCTCGCGGTCTTGTGCCAGGCTCAGGATTGCCGAGTGCGAGGTGTCGACTCGTTCAAAGCGTGAAGCGTTATAATGGAAAAGGCCATCGCCCTCTGTTCCGATCCATACCGAACCGTTCCGATCTTCCAGTAACGCCGCGACCCGAACATTGGAAGGAATGGGGATGGCTGCAATGTCCCGCAACGTCCCGTTTGCGTCGCATGAAAGCAGGTGGCCGCCGGCCGCCAGCCAAACGGCGTTGGTTCGCAGGGCGGCCATGCACTGGAATTTCTCAACCGTGGCCACCGGGTGGAACGCCCCGTCTTGAAACCAACTGATTCGATTTCCCTTGGCCAGCCAGATATTTCCGATGCCGTCGCTGTTCAGCGAATGGAAGTTGCCCGGCGGAACGCCGTCCGCGGCGGTGAATTTTGTCACTTGCCCGTTGCGCGCGCGATAGATGGCCTCAGGATACGCCATCCACGCGGCTCCGTCGTGGTCGCAGGCCAGGGCAAATGGCGACCGTGTGGGAAGCGAATTCATATCCAGTGGCGCCACAGAATAGTCCGGATTCAGTTTCACAATGGTCCCGCCATCGAATGCCAGCCAAAGCGCGCCCGAACGACTGCACAGGGCGAGACGAATATGAAGCCCTACGTGGCCCGCGATATCTTCCGTGGGAAATTGGGTGAAGGCGCCCCCGTCAAATTGCATCAAGCCAACCGGCGTAACGAGCCATAAATAGTTGTCCGGACCCTGGGTGATGCCATTGATATCATTATCAAGCAGTCCGTCATCAATTTGCCAGACACGAGTAGACCACCGCGAATCTGAGGAAGCTTCCGCCGGCACTCCCGCAACGAGAATAAGCAATAATACCCACACGCGAAGAGGGTTCAGTCCGGCAGCCATAGGAAACACGGTTTAGCTTAATTGAAAACCGGCGCCTGCTCAAGCCATGGCGCTCGCCTAAAGGGGCGACTCAGCCCGAACGGGTTGGCTCTGCGGCTCAAGCCGCCCGTTGCGCGAGAAGCGCCACGCCGCCTTGTCGGGTCAAAGCGTAGCGAACACACGCGACATGTAAAACGGTCGTTTCCACGGAATTTGCCGATTTCTCAACAAAAGTGCCAATTTCGGCCTTCGTTTCCCGTTGCATTCCCTATGGCCAAAAAATGTGTCAATCCTTCATCCCCGTCGTGCTCTCAGGCCAAGGCAAGTCGGGGATATCGCTCCGCCCAACTCAATTCCCCGTCCTTCACTTCGACGCCGGCTTAAATTCGGACGTAAATCACTAAGGTTTCGGTGGAAATGTCCAAGTGGCGTTCCAATCCAGGCTCCAAAGATTGTTTAATGAGACAGCCTCGACATGCCCGTCCATGAATACCATGTTAATCCCGCCCGGCATCGGATCTCTGGGACGCTGGTTTGTGGGAGGAAGATTTACCCGATGTGGACCGTGCCTTGCAATCAGATATCTGTCCATGCCTTGCGGGCCTTGAGGCGATGAATAATTCGCAGACCCTGTCTGCAAGTTGACGACCAATTGGTCATTCGTAAAAGGCCACGCGTCGGGCCAATTTCCGTCCCCCACTATCGGAGTGATCACCGGTTGCTTCACCGCAGTCTGCTGGTGAAAACACAGTGGGGCAAGAGATTTAGGAACGGTTGGAAAATCGAATCCACCGTCGTAAAGCCATCCATTGAAGGTATAACTGCCGTTGGTGGTGATATCCGGTTCTGCGTAATACCAGGCCTTGTTATAAGTGCCTTGTGCGACCGGCGGAGGTTGTGGTTGCTGGATGGTCGTCATTGGACAAATCACGAGACTGTCCACATTGGCGTATACGGGTCGGATCGGATACAGCCACGTTAGGTTGACAAAATTGGGCGCTGGATATGGGAACATCTGCCCGTTGTAATCGGTAAGGTAAAGAAGTTCGGCTGTGCCCAATTGTTTGAGGTTGGATCGGCAATTAATGTCCTTGGCCCGAATCATCGCGGCATTCAAGACCGGCAGAAGAATTGACGCAAGTATGGCGATAATGGCGATGACAACCAGTAGTTCAATGAGCGTGAAGGCCCGGAGAGCCTTCACGCCCGAATTCCATCGGCTGACCACGCGACAAATATTTCGCGACTCATTAGCCATCGAGTACTGCTTTTTAGCAGCAGAACGAACATTTTCAAGCATCATATCTCAATTGTTCCTTAACCCCCAGGGTTATGGGTGCAATCGGTAGAACACGGTACCGTTGCCCGTGTTAACCGGTACCACCACCATGTTCGTGGCAGTTGAGGGCCCGTTTGGATCGCAGTTCACCCAGTTGGTGCTCAGCCCGACGCCCACGCTATTGGTCTGGGACTGCAATTGGCCGCCGATATACTGGGATGGCCAGGACAGGTATAGATTGCCGTTGGTGACACCCCACGTCAGGTGCGTAAAGCTGGGCGGGGGAGAAACCAGCGTAATTGCGGTAATATTGGTGCCATAGGCATTGGTCACGACGAGTTCCAACGAACCGCCCGCCAGGGTATTCGTGGGAATGGTGATGCTGGCGGAAATCGGCGCCGCGTTGTTCGGGGTAACCGGATTGGGTGTGTTGGTCACTCCGGACGCCAGGACCGTGGAGTTATTGAGCCAGTAATAACCCATCGGCGCCGAACCGAAGGCCGATACGTTAAAGGTCGTAGTCGGGTTGGGCAGCGTGATCGTATTGGTGGACGGCAGCGGAGCCATGAGATAGGGCGGAACCCCGCCGGGCGCCACTTGAGTCAACGAGAATGAGGTCCACTGGACATCATTTGGAGCGCCCAGGCCGGATTGAGTCAGGCCAACGGAACCGATTGGTGGAATGGTGGCAAAGACGTTTGTCCCGGCCGGAGTTCCATCCATAAAGGCGTACTGGACCCATTGAGAACCCGTCGTATCCAATACGACCTGCGCCGTGTGGGTGATGGGTGTGGTAGTGGCGATAAAGCTATTCACGTTAGTAATGTACAGGGCCGCTCCTGGTCCCTGTAAGAATTCCACGTTTCCGGTGTTTATTACCCAGATGATAAAATCATATCCGTATATATCGGGATCAGCGAATCGCGCGCTGCCTGAATTGTTACTCGTGACTGGGCCGGCAAAACCAGTGCCAATCCAGCTTCCCGGGTAGCCTGTCATATAGACCGAAGCATTTATGGTATAAACGTAACCGGGCTCCGGTTTGAATGGCAAAATCCAACTGTCTCCCAACGTGGAATTGTCAAGGCCGCTGCCCTCCATGCTGCCGGTGTCGTTGGTTCCCAGGGCATCAGTCCAGGTCGAATTGGTGCCACCCACCAGAGTGTTGGCCTCGGTTGTGGCTGTGCCGGCAAGGTTCCATGTGCCTCCATCAAACTGATTGGAATAGAGAATGGAATTGGTATAGCCGATTGTGATTGGCGGCGGATAACTGAACAGCGTGGTAAACCAATTGGTCATGCCGTTGGCATTGGTGACCACCAGTTCCAACAGGTCGCCGCTGTAGCTGGGGGGAGCATTCGTGATGGTCAGGGTGGCGGTGAGCGTCGATACTGCGCTCACACCCGAGCCTCCTTTGATATTCGCTCCTCCTAAAATTCCGCCGGTTGTCACATTGGTCCAGTAATAACCGATGGGTGGGGCGCCGACGGCGAACGCGGGAATGGTCAATGTCGAGTTCTGTCGCCACACGGCATTGGTCGGCGGCAATGGGGCCACCAGGTTTAACGAGATCTGGCCGCCTGCCGCCTGATACAGCGGAATGACCTGGCCGGAAGAGAGCGCGTAATTAAATATGGCGGCATCGTCCAGCGCTCCATCAAATTGATGGTCGCCGTAACCGGTGCCGGCCGTGGTGCTGGCGCCAATTGTGATGGGAGACGTCGCCGCCAAAGGCAACACTCCAGCGCCTTTCGCAACGGCGGTCTGGGCGGTTAAGAGGCCGTCAATGTAAAGGCTAATCACTCCATTGGACTCATCACAGACTCCCACCAGATGATGCCAGGTGTCGTTGCCGCCTAATTGGACTGTGCTGCT
>DASYZW010000516.1:0-3366 GCA_035945915.1 Verrucomicrobiia bacterium
AATCCATTGGCGGACGCTGTGAAATGCAAAGCGCCCCCGGAAAGGGAACTCGCGTCGAAATGACCGTCGTCCTTCACGGCCCGACATCGCCAATTATGACGATTGGCGAAAATGGATTTGAAAAGTAGCTTAAATGCAGAGCGGACCCGGTTAACCGCCGGCAGATGAACCAATTGAGTGGCCGGTTTTTCGGGGAGGCGCATCTATGAATATTTCGGTATCCATCGTCGAAGACGACCATGAAGTACGGGAGAGCCTTTCCCAACTGATTGACAGCTCCACGGGTTACCGGTGTGTCAGCGAACACGCCAGCGCGGAAGACGCCCTCGATGCCATTCCTAAAGTCCGCCCAAACGTGATCCTGATGGACATTAATTTGACAGGCATCAGTGGCGTGGAATGCGCGCGCCGCCTCAAGCCGCAACTGCCGGGCACCCAAATCATCATGTTGACGGTCTACCAAAACACCGAACACATCTTTGACGCGTTGACCGCGGGAGCAACGGGGTACATGCTGAAACAAACGAAACCGGAGCAATTGCTCAATGCTGTCCGCGACGTGCACGAAGGCGGCTCGCCCATGAGCAGTCATATTGCCCGAAAAATCGTCCAGTCATTCCAACAACAGCCCCAGCGCGGCGAACCGCAGAGCCTTTCACCCCGCGAAGCGCAGGTGATTGAATTGCTGGCCAAGGGCTATCTATACAAGGAAGTGGCCGACAGTATTGGCGT
Organism: Verrucomicrobiia bacterium; assembly: GCA_035945915.1. Classification (GTDB taxonomy): domain Bacteria; phylum Verrucomicrobiota; class Verrucomicrobiia; order Limisphaerales; family UBA11358; genus UBA11358. Next base: position 733 of record DASYZW010000516.1, read on the forward strand.
TTCGTACGCCACGGTGCACACACATATCCGGCACATTTACGAAAAGCTTCAGGTTCGATCGAGGACGGAGGCGGTGGTCAAACATCTGAGCCAGACCCATCGCGGCTCCGAATCCGCAGAGCCGTCTCAATCCAAATGGAAAACCTCCGGCAGAGGCGTCGAAACCGGCGAATTATCCGCGTGAACCTCCATCAGCGGGGCCATGTAATCCCACCATTTTTTCATAATGGGCAAATGACGCAAGCCGGACGCTGAGTTGTCATCGCTCAACTTTTGCACGGCAAAAAGCGTCAGCGTCTCTTCATCCAGAAAAATCGAATAATCGGAGATTCCCGCCGCGCGCAGTTCCTTTTGCAGTTCGGGCCAGAGGTCGTCGTGGCGTTTCCGGTATTCCGTAGTGACGCCGGGCTTCAATTTCATTTTGAATGCGTTGCGCTTCATGAGATTCATTTACCGCGATTGGCCGTTTAATACAAGCGAGGGCGACGGATTGAGTTCCAGGCGCAGATAATCATACATGATTCCGCTCGTAAGGCCGCCGGCGGGAATCGTCAGTTTCAGGACATTCATTCCCGGCCGCATCAAGGAAGCGTCAAAAGAAAGGTCGTGCTCGCTCCAGGAGCCGGCGATTCCATCGCGGTTGATTGTGGCGTTGTAAAATAAATTGCTGACCGTTCCAGCAGGGTGATCATTGACGCGCACCGAAATCTCCCGCGCGCCGACGCCGCAAATGGCCAGCCGCAAAATTGCCGTGCCGGCGGGCGCATCCGGCAAGCTAAATGAAATCGACCACGTTGTGCTTTGTCCGCGCCCGACGCCGTCTGTGTCACCGGGTTCGTCATCACGAGGCACCTGCTCGAAAAACCAGTCTTTGCGAAAATCGCTTTGGCCGATGATATAATTTACGTCGCGGGGAAATAACCGCGGATATTGGAGGTACCAGCCCCAATGGTCGTAGTCGCTTCCTTTAAAAAACTCGCGGGCAGATCGATTCGGAATTCCGATTTCCCAAAGTTGACGCCCGTAACGAACCGGCCGCCAGGTGAGAGTTCCGAGGTGTACGGCGCCGTCCGCTTTGACTGTGACGTTTGACAAAACAAATTCGCCGAGGACGCCGTCGGCAATGGCGTGGAGCGTATACGTGCCCGGCCGAACGTTTGGAATGGAAAAACTTCCATCGTCGCGCCCGCGAACCCAGAATTCGTAATTCTTTGCGTCATTTTGCCAATCAACCGCCTGGGCAAAACCAAACCTCCGGTAACCCCTTTGCCGTCCATGGTTCAGTGATTCATTGGCGCTTGGATTTCGGGCAAACGAATTCGATTCACCCTCATTGTCGTTGAAAACATTATTCCAATTGAAACGCCGGAACCAGTTGAAGACTGTCGGCGCCGTATAAGCCGGCGCAGTCAGCCCGACCAGGAGGTTGCTCATTTCCAATTCGGGCGCCGGTGAATCATTCAGGGTCAGTTGTCCCTCGACTATTCCCCTTTCGTCTCGATGCGGGTAATCGACGCCATCAACCCAGTCATACGGCCAACCGGCGGACTCCTCCTTTGCGCGCCGCAACGCATCGCTCCACATCGCGTCATGGGTCGGGGCTGCATTGCAGTAGATCAGGAACGGACCGACCACTTTAGTCCACATTTCATTAGTGCCGATGTTGCACATGCTGCCGCCGTAATGGCTGCTGCGCCAATAATTCAAAAGACACGGCGGCGCGGGCGCGTTGAGATCGTCGGTAAATGTGCAGTCGCGATGGGCGACCAACTCCATCTTCGTTGGCCCGCCGCTCAAATATTCGGTGGACGGGTTAATCAGCCAAACTCCGATGTCTTTGGCCGTGCTGGACCAACCCCAGGCCGGCGTATCAAATTGATTCGCGGTGTAATCATATTTGTGCTCGACCCGACCCTGGTAAAGCCCGGTATTCATCCGGCGGGCCTCCGGGAAGTTTAGCACCGTCCCGTGGTCCCAATCGTACGCGGTAATGGCTTCCATGTTTCGGGTCGCGTCGACGGTCATCCAATCAAAAATCCCGTCGTTGAGTTTTGCGCAAAAGCGTCCCTCGCCGATGGCGGTGGCAGGATAATTCGTCGGGTGTGAGAAAATGCAGTACGCATAGAGTCCTGAATCGCCTTTCGCCAAACTATAACGGAATTCGATGTCCACCGCCGGTCCGGCTCCGGGGTGGCCGCCGAATTTCCCCGAAACCGACACTTCGCCGCGTTGGCCGTCGTTAGCCGTTGGATCAATGGAAACCCGGCATTTCCGTTGTTCCCCCGCAACGTCATAGGACCAATATCCGCCGGACGCGCCCCGACCCATATCAAAGAGTTCAAAACCCGTGAAAGACAGTTTCATCAGGTTGCCGGAACGTTTCGATACCGCTGCGGAAACAATGCCGTTGTCAAGGGTGAAGCTATTTTCGTCCTGCGAAATGACAACTTCGTTGGCGCGCGCCGCCGCTGATAAGCACCCGGCGCAGAGCAAAGACAGAAGAAGAGCCAATTTCAAAATCATAACATCTACCGCCACATCTACCGCCATTGCGCCCGGCCGGAGCCGCAAATCGGGCCACTCATGGCCCACGCCAAGTGGTGCTGCACAATTCTAGGTCGACTGCGACAGGTT